>CAVOEV010000005.1:0-46466 GCA_963694825.1 Planctomycetota bacterium | reverse complement strand
CTTCTCACCATCGGCCGCCGATGCCGGAAGCATCACCGTCGATGCCCAGACGATTGCCATCGCCAGCACCGAGCAGGTCTTCTTCAACGGAGAAACTGGCAACGGCACGCTGACCGTGACCACCCCGGCCGGTGTCACCACGACCAGCCTGACACCGGGTAGCACCGTGGACTCCGGTGATGTCCAGGTCGCCAGCCTGATCCCGCTCAGCTTCGAGAACCTCGGAACAACCGGCTCACTGGTCATCAACGATGCGGATGCCACGGCCGACGACACGCTCGTTTACCACGGCACCGGCAGTGGTGACAACTTCGGTGTCTCGGCAACGGGTATCGTCTCACTCGACAGTCAGGTCAACGTCGCCGCTGACGTCACCACGTTGACCCTCGAAGGCCTCGATGGCGATGACACGTTTGCTGTCACTGCCGGCCACGGGATCGGCACGCTGAACCTCTCCGGCGGCGGTCCTTCCGCTTCGGACGTGGCCAACCTGGCCGGTGACGGCACCGCCGTTACGGTCAACCTCTCCGACCCATCCAGTGTCTCCGGCGGAGGACTGGGCACGATCAATCTGCCGGGCATCGAGACAGTCAACCTCGACGCCGCCACGGGAGATGTGAACGCCAACGGAACCACCGGCGACGACGCAATCAGCTACGCTCCCACCGGCACCGACGCCGGTACGATTGCCGTGGACGGACTCAACACCAGCTTCAGCCTCTCCGCCGTGGGAGACCTGGCCATCGACGCCGCGGCCGGCAGCGACACGGTCACCGTACAGGGCAATGTCTCTATCAACACGATTGGGGTCATTCGAGCGGCCAACACGACCGTTACCGTCGATGCCCTGCAGTCGGCGGCAATCGTCAGCGCCAACACCGAACAGCTGGTGGTTTCAGCCGGACTGGCCGATGACACGATCAATGTCTCCGGCACTGGTGGTCCGGCATTGACTGTTGATGGTGGTGGAAACACCGGTGGGCTGTTTGGCTCTGGCGACAGCCTGGCCATTACCAACACCGCTACTGGCACGACCATCGTGAGTGCCGCTTCAACTCCCGATTCCGGCTCAATCCAGACTCCCGACACCGCGAACACGACCAGCTTTGTCGGAATTGAAATCGTCTTGCTCGCAGCATCAGCATCGACAGATGATCTTCTGATCTCGGGCACCGATGCGGACGACACCATCACGATCAGCAACAATTTTGCCACCGTGAACGATCGAGCGGTTGTCTCGTTCTCTTCGTTCGACGAACTGACCGTTGTCGCTTTTGAAGGCAACGACACAATCACGGTCAACGCAACCACCCTGGCCGGTGTGACCGGAATTCTTGTGGATGGCGATTTCCTGGGCGGCAACACCGGCCAGGATAGCGTGCACGTAGCTGGAAGCGGCGGAGCCGACGTCATCGGCTTTGCTCCCACGAGTTCCACCGACGCTGCGGTGACCATCGCCGGAGTCACCACCACTGTTGTCCGTAGTGAATCGGTACTGATCGACGGCCTCGAAGGTAACGATACGCTGACCGTGACCACCCCGGCCGGTGTTACCACGACCAGCCTGACACCTGGCAGCACCGTGGACTCCGGTGACGTGCAGGTCGCCAGCCTGATCCCGCTCAGCTTCGAGAACCTCGGAACAACCGGCTCACTGGTCATCAACGATGCGGATGCCACGGCCGACGACACACTGGTCTACCGAGGCACCGGCAGCGACGACACCTTTGCCGTTTCCGGAAACGGAATCGTCACGCTCAACAGCCAAATCGATGTCGACGTGCTTGGAGACGCCGCCACCCTGACGCTCGACGGCCTCGATGGCGATGACACGTTTGACGTGGCAGCACTGCACGGTATCGCTACGGTCAACCTGGTCGGTGGCGGACCGAGTGCTTCGGACGTGGCCAACCTGGCCGGTGACGGTACCGCCGTTGCGGTCAACCTCTCCGACCCATCCAGTGTCTCCGGCGGAGGACTGGGCACGATCAATCTGCCGGGCATCGAGACAGTCAACCTCGACGCCGCCACGGGAGATGTGAACGCCAACGGAACCACAGGCGACGACGCAATCAGCTACGCTCCCACCGGCACCGACGCCGGTACGATTGCCGTGGACGGACTCAACACGGGCTTCAGCCTCTCCGCCGTGGGAGACCTGGCCATCGACACCGCGGCCGGCAGCGACACGCTGGAGGTCCTGGGAACAACCGCGGCGGACACCTTCACCGTCAGCGACACCGCAGTCCTCCACGACTCTCTCCAGGGAGTCAACGCGTTCACCAACGTCGCAGCACTGACCATCTCCGGTCGTGAAGGAGCCGACACGTTCAGCGTCACTCCGGGCTCGTTGCCAATCTTCATCGACGGCAACGATCCGGTTGGCGGCACACCCGGCGACACGCTCAACATCAACACCGGAGGGGCCGCCGTTACCTCCAACATCGGTCCAGAGAATGACGAGGGCAGTTTCGACGTGGCGGGCACAGAAACTGTCAGCTACGACCACATCGAATCGATTGGTATCACCGGACCCGGAACCGGCTCGGTCACCATCACCGCCACCGACGGTGACGATGACATTACCGTCGTCGGAACTGGCGTGGATGACTTCACGGTCAGCGTGAATGATTCCCCGGCTATCCAGTACACCAACTTCACGTCCCTGACCATCAATGCCATGTCTGGTGACGATGACATCGACGTCGATGTCAACATCCTGACCATCACGACCTTTGATGTGAACGGCGACCTGCCCACGACCAGCGGCGGTGACCTGCTGTCGGTTTCGGGCACCAACGCCAACTTCTCACCATCGGCCGCTGATGCCGGAAGCATCGTGGTCGATGCCCAGACGATTGCGATCGCCAGCACCGAGCAGGTCTTCTTCGACGGGGAAACTGGCAACGGCACGCTGACCCTGACCACACCCTCTGCTGCCGACTCGATCATCCTGCTGCCTGGCTCGACAATTGACTCCGGCAACCTCCAGGCTGGCAGCCTGCTGGGATTGAACTTTGGGAACCTGGGATCAGCCGGCTCCGTGTCACTGGACGACGCCAGCGGCACACGCTTCGATTCCCTGACCGTGGCCGGAACGACCGGCGACGATATCTGGACACTGGCAGCGACAGACGGCGTGATCACGCTCAACAACCAGTTGACGATCGCCACCCCGGGTGTCGCCACGGTGACGCTGTCCGACACCGACGGCAATGACATTTTCAACGTCAACGCCACCCAACCGTATACCGCCATCACCCTTTCGGGTGGCCAGGGCAGCGACACCGCTTTGGTGTCCGGCACGGCGTCGAGCGACACGATCGGCGTATCACTGGCCGACGGCACTCTGACCGGAGTGGGTGGCCTCGTGTCGCTCTCGAGTGTCGAGTCACTCTCGGTCAACGGCAACGGAGGTGTCGACACGGTCAACCTCGACGGCGCCGGCGAATCCAGCGTCCTGGCCGACGTGACCGTCGCGGCGACGGCTGCCAGCGGCAGCAACCTGACAGTCACCGGTACAGCGGGCGAGGAGACCTTCAACGCCACTCCGACATCCGCCGGGGCAGGAAGTTTCTCAGAAGCAGATGCCGGCCCGACTGTAGCCTACACCGGCTTCGACGGCGGTTCGGTCACGTTCGATGGAGCCGACGGCGTCGACCAGTTGACGATTCTCGGCGACGACGACGACGACACACTGACCTCGACATCCGCCGCCATCACTCTCAACGCCAGCGAAGCGAACTTCACGGGGATCGAACGGCTGGAAATTCACACGTTTGGCGGTGATGACACCGTGACCCTGTCGGTTACCGGTGGACTGACCAAGTACGTCGACGCGGGCGACGGCGACGACCTCGTCGACGCCTCGCTGGCTGCCGACGGAACGCTGATCGGTGGTGCGGGCGACGACACTCTGATCGGCACGGCGGTTGACGACCTGATCGACGGAGGCGACGGCCACGACGTTCTCTCGGGACTGGATGGCGACGACATCATCATCGGTGGTGCTGGCGACAACACGATCCTGGGTGGGACCGGGAACGACACGATCACGGCCGCTGACGGAGACAACTCGATCAATGGTGACGCGGGCGACGACCGTATCAGTGTTGGAGACGGGGTGAACACCATCGGCGGCGACGACGACGATGACTTCATCCAGGCTGGTCACGGTGGGAACCAGATCAGCGGCGGCGACGGAGACGACTCGATCTTCTCCGGTGCTGGCGATGACGACATCGACGCGGGTGACGGCGACGACAGCGTTTCATCTGGCGACGGTGCCGACATCGTCGATGGCGATGGCGGTAACGACGTGATCGACAGTGGCTCCGGCGATGATGTCGTTCACGGCAACGCCGGCGACGACACCCTGTCCACTGGCGCGGGGAACGACATTGCCGCGGGCGACACCGGCAACGACCAGGTGTCCACCGGCGATGGTTCCGACACCATCAACTGGACCGACGCTGATGGCGATGACGTGCTGCAGGGTGGAGACGGCACCGACATCGTCAACGTGACGTTGGCCTCCTCGGACGACTCGGTGGATGTGAACTCGATCCCGACTTCCGGTGACGACTTCCTGCGGGTGCAGGTCGACCACTCGGGTGGTGGTTCGCTGAACATTGCCGGTGTCGAGGACCTGAACCTGGACCTTGCCGCAGGCAACGACGACATCACGGTCAATGACCTCACGAGCACCGAAGTCGGGCTGGTGCAGATCGAGCTTGGCGACGGGCTGGACGCCGTGCACCTGTTGGCTGCCGACGGAAAAACGTACTCGCTTTCTGCCTCACTCGATGCCTTGACGTCCGAAGTCCACGTCGACGGACTCTCGATTCCCGTCCAGATCGATCACACCGACAGTGTCGCTGGTGGTGAGACGCTGGAGTTGATCGCTGGTGACCGGAACGACAGCCTGTCCGCCTCGAGCGATCTCTCGGGCGCGATCCACATCCAGTTGCGGGGCGCCGGTGGTGACGATGTCCTCAGCGGTGGTGACGATCTCGAAGGTGGTGCCGGTGACGATCGACTCGAAAACGCCTTCACGAGCGCAACCCTTTCGGGCAGCGGTGGCGAAGACACGTTCGTCGTCGGCACAGGTAACGTCACGATCGACGGCGGTGATGACGAGGACACGGTCCTGCTGCGAGGCACGGCCGGAAATGATGTGATCGAGCTCATCCAGTCCAGTTCCACCACGCTGCAACACTCCATCGACGGAGTCTTCGGCGCAACTCCCTCGTCGGAAACCGACACGCTCATCGACGGGACTGTCGAGACGATTCGAATCGAAGCGGGTTCCGGAACAGACACCATCCAGGTGACCCATGCCGATTCGATCAGCAACAGCCTGCGTGTAGACGTCGACGGGGGTCAGCCAAACGCCAACGACCGCCTGAGCGTCGTGGACGACGGCAACGGCAATGTGGTTGTTCATCGAATCAACGGTGACGGGGCATCCGGTTCGGTGAACGTAGGCGACCTGGCCCCGGTGGAATACAAGGGGATCGAATCCCTTTCGGTCACGCCGCTGGACAACTTCACCGCCGGAACCGGCACCGACGGTGCCGGCCGGCTGGTCATCTTCAAGAATGACTCGTCGGAGAGTAACAACGCGTTGCCCAACGCGACCTATCTCGGCAGCGGCGCCAACCTGAACCTCGACCCGACCATCGACCCGGCAGGCTTTGCCGCGTTTGGAATTCCCGGGGACGAGGACTGGTACCAGTTCGTTCCATCCGAAACCGGCACGCTCGACTTCCAGGTCTCCTTCGAGCAGATCTCCACGTTGAGCAACGGGAACCCGGGACTCCCCGGCGATGGGAACCTCGACATTGAAGCCTACGACGCCAACGGCGATTTTATTGTCTCGAGCACCTCGGCGAGCGACGACGAGCGGATCACGATCCCGGTTGTTGAGGACGAGATCTACTACCTGAGGGTGGCCGCCGCATCCGGCACCGACGCAATCAACGTCTACAGCTTCACGGCCGTCAACGATCCGGCACCCGTGCCGTTCCAGGTCGACCTGCAAGCTCTTTCAGATCTGGGCCGTAGCGATACCGACAACATCACCAACAGCACCGCCCCCGTCCTGGACATCTACCTCGACGACGACCGCCTGGAAGAGTACACCAACCTGGACCTGGCTACCGACGACGACTTCTTCGTCGACGTGTTCAACAACGGCATGCTGCTCGGACAGGCAACATTCCAGGGCCCGTCCAGCGGAGCCACCAACAACAGCCGCTGGGAGTTCGACACCTCAATCGGAGACCTGCAGGAAGGTCACAACAACTTCCTGACCGCCGCGGTTCGCATCCGTGACGCAGCCACGCCACAGATTGACGGGCGCGGCGACTTCTCAACGCCCCTCCAGATCACCGTCGACACGATTCTGCCTCCGATCAGTATCATCGGCCTTGCCGCCGACGGCTCGGACACGGGTGTCGCCGGTGTCTCGGCGACAATCGGCGACAGAATCACTTCCGATTCCGCGGCGTCCTTCACCGGGACCAGCGAAGCTGACGCGATCGTAAGACTGTACGCCGACTCGACTTCGGACGACACGATCGGTACCGCAGGCGAATTTGCCCTGACCATGGCCGTACCCCTGGACGGCGACCACGTCTTCACCGACGCATCCTGGACGACCTCCTACGTTCGAGACCTCAACGACCCCACGTCGGCCAGCGTCTTTACGCTCGATGGACTGCGCGAGGTTCTGGTCACGGCCGAGGACATCGCAGGCAACGTCAGCACCCCGACTACGATCGATATCTTCATAGACACCCAGGGACCGCAGGTCTCCGCCGTCGAAGTCAATTCCGCCGGCAATCCCTACGACCTGTTCGATCCCAAACCCTCAACCGACGGCCCGACTCCAGCCGTCGATGCCCTCGTCATCAGTCTCCAGGACATGGCCGCCCGAAGTAGCGCCGATCCCGCCTTCCTGTACAACGCGTTGCAGGACGAAGTTGCATCCGCGGCCGGCGCGTACAGCTTGGTCGGTGACAACTTCGGTACGATCGCCATCGCGTCGGTCACCACGAACTACGACACCCCCTCCGACGGTACTCCCGCCACCGCCAGCATCACCTTGACGTTCAACAGCCCCTTGCCGGACGATCGTTACACGCTGTCGATTGATGATCTCCTGGTTGATCCGGCGGGCAACGCCTTGAACGGCGAAAGCAACGCCACCCAACCGCTCGAGTTTCCTCAACTGCCCTCCGGCGACAGCCAGCCAGGCGGTGCCTTTGCAGCACGCTTCACCGTGGACAGCCGGCCCGAGATCGCAGTAGTCGGTCAGTCGGGCATTGCAGTGGACGCCAACGGCAACTGGAACAGTGACCCAACGACCGGTGACGCCGTAAACCGTGATCTGAACTTCGGGTTCGGCATCCAGACCGACGCGATTTTCGCGGGACAGTTCAACGACGCCACGTCAACATCGACCGACGGCTTTGATCGCCTGGGAGCCTACGGCCGGATCAACGGCGAATTCCGCTGGCTGCTCGACTTCGATAATGACGGCGTCGTCGATTACTCAACCGTCAGCGGCCTTCAGATCGACGGTCTGCCGATTGCAGGCGACTTCAACGCATCACGCCCCGGCGATGAGATTGGCCTCTTCGACGGCAGCACCTGGTACCTCGACACTGACGGAGACAACAACCTGGGTGGTCCCGGCGACCTGGTTCTCTCCAGCACGCTCGAGGGCCTGCCGCTGGTGGGCAACTTTGACGGCATTGGTTCAGATGACCTGGCCGTTTACAGCCCAAGCTTGAATACGTTCACCTTCGACCTCGACCTTGACGGAACTCCCGACGAATCGATCTCGTTCGGTTTTCCCGGAATTCTGGAACGGCCGTTTGCAGCTGACTACAACCTCGATGGGATCGACGATATTGGTCTGACGGTCCCCAACCAAAGTGGTAACACCCCGGCCGACACGCTCGAGTGGTACTTCCTGATCAGCGAAGCCGCCGGGACTTCCGAACCACTGGACGCGTTGGACCACCCCTTTGCACCCGTCCCATTAGGCAGCGACCGGTTCGGCCAGTACGGCAACAACATCTCGGTGCCGCTGATCGGAAATTTCGACCCGCCGGTCTCAACCTCGCCATCACTCCCCGCCAGTTCGAGTTTCGATCCCATCAGCGGCGAGATGCTAATCACCCTGAGTCGCAGCGCCGAGGTTCAGGTGGCCGCCAACGCGGGCACTGTCCAGGTCCTGATTGACGGACAGATTGACCCCGATCTGGGCACGGTGCTGGCGAGAAACGTGACCACGCTGATCGTTCAGGGGAGCTCGGAATCCGATTCGATCGACCTGTCCCTGATCGCCTCGGACGTATTCGACCGCCTTCAGGCTCTGACAGTCTGGGCCGGGTTCGGGGATGACTCGATCATTGGCAGCGAACTGGACGACATCATCTGGGCCGGTGCCGGCCAAGACCACGTCAGCGCCGGCGACGGCGATGACTGGATCAATGGCCAGTCTGGTAGTGACATCATCCTCGGCGGCTCCGGAGCCGACCGGATTCTGGGCGGTGGTGGCCACGACGAGGTGCACGGTGGAGATGGAAACGACTTCGCTCAGGGGAATTCGGGGAATGACATCCTGCGAGGCAACCAAGGCAATGACCGCCTGAACGGATCCGGCGGACATGACCAGTTGATCGGTGAGGGTGGAAACGACCGTCTGCTCGGTGGAGCCGGACGCGATGTCCTGGACGGAGGTTCCGGGAACGACTTCCTCAGTGGCCAGGGTGGCGCTGATCTGCTGATGGGCGGAGACGGAAGTGACCGCCTCAAGGGTGGTGTGGGCCACGACCGGCTTGAGGGAGGCGATGGCGACGACCGCCTGATGGGTCACGACGGAGATGACAGTCTCGTGGGCGGCAGCGGTGACGACATCCTCAGAGGTCAAGCCGGTGCCGATGAACTGTCCGGCGGTTCAGGTAACGACCTCCTCAACGGAGGAAGCGGTTTTGATCGACTCCGTGAGACTTTCGACGGAGACTTCCTTCTGACCGACACCAGCCTGACCGGGCTGGGAACCGATCGACTCATCGGCATGGACGGCGCAACGCTCATAGGTGGTGCCGGTGACAATACACTTGATGCCAGGGGATACAGCGGTTCGGCCACGCTGCTCGGCCGAGCCGGCGACGATCTTCTGTTCGGTGGAACCGGCGATGACGTCCTTTCCGGGGATTCCGGAAACGACATCCTGATTGCCGGGCCGGGCAACGACCGGCTCCAGGGCGGCTCCGGTAACGACATCGCACTCGGTGGTGACGGAGACGACATCCTCAAGGGACAGGGCGGCTCATCAGACACGCTCGATGGAGGATCCGGAGACGACGTCTACTTCGGAGACTCGTCGGAGATCGACGAGGAATTTGCCTTGCTCAACGACTGGATTGACGACCTCGGCTAGGTCGTCCGCCAGCCACCAACCGTCTCACCGCATCACCCGGCCGGACCTCTGCCAACGGTCAGTCTTTCGCCGTGGTGGGCATTGGTGGTTCAGAGCCTGTTGGTGGCGTTCCAGTTGAAGCGGGTGCCGTATCCGACACCTGGCTTTCCCCTCCATCGGAGGCTGTCGCGTCCCAAGTCCTTGCCTCGTAACCAACCACTTGAAGATCCCCCTCGGTTTCGGGGATCATTTCCTCCATGGCGATCGACGTTCCATGGGCAAATCCATCGATCCACGTCTGGATTCTCTGCGCACCACGTCGCGAACGGAAGGCACGGCCGGAGTACCGACGAGGGATCAACGGCCGGCTTTCCGGACCGTACTTCGTCGCGTTGAAGTACCCCGCTTTGAAACCATCGGCGAAGTGGTGTTCGTCATCGATTCCACCAAACTCCGTCGAATCATTCCACGCCGTGGCAGCGGACGTCCTGGCCTGGATCGAGACCATCGAGTCATCGATTCCATCTCGGAGATCAGCACATCCGGAGGAGAGACCAATCAACAACGCCACAACAACTACGAGGGTCTTCATCATCATTCCGAGTCCTTTCCTGAACCTGCCACGCAACGCCGGTTCTTTCTGATTGCGAGTACCTATCCCGGTCAACCTCCACCTAGCGATCTACCGCATCGGCTCTCTCACTGACCATCCCTGGTCCCGGTGACTCGGGTTTCTCTCCATCCTTATTGTCCTTGGTCTGCCTCCGCAGCCACTGGCGTGACTCTCGTGTCGACCTGGGCACTACCGGGCGGTGGTTCGATGCACTGCAGGGCAACACCGGCCGCCCGCCCCGTGTCGACATTTTCGTCGTGAACCAAACGCACCAGTTCCGGCAAAGCCGCCTTGGCAACCGGACCATACGATCCCAACGTCAGGGCAGCAGCAGCGCGAACATCGCTCTCACTGTCGTCCAACGCCTTGATCAATGCCGAAATGCAACGTTCCCGCTGATCAACCGTGGCCGATTGCATGGCGAATGCCGACATCATCCGCACCTCCATTTCCTTCGACGAAACCATTACGACCAGCGTGTCGGTCGCCGCCACGTGGTTTCCATCCAGCTGCAACATCGCCTCCGCCATGTGCACTCGAGCCATACCCGTACGAACCGACATCTGTTCTCCAAGTGCAGTCATCACGTCCGGGTAACCCGACGCCCGAGTCCCCAGCATGTAGGCTGCCAAAGACGCTTCGACGTCCGGTGATGTGGAAACCGCGTCGACCAGAACCTTGCGGGCGGCCGCGTCGTTCGCGTCGACTGCAAGAATCGCCGCCGCGTCCCCAATCCGCTCAGCCATACTCTTGGCTGGTATCACCGCCGCCGGATTGGCAATCGCTACCTTCGGCTCGGTCACAACCAACACGGGGTTCTCGGATTTCACCTCGCTGACTGTCTCTGGCTCGACTGCGTCGACAGCATCCACCGCCGCTGTGGACTTGAGACCCAACTCCATGGCCAGCCTCTCGCGGGTCCGTTTCAACGACTCGCCGAGTCGCGTCCACAACGGTGTCTTCGCAGATCTCGGTGTCGTCTCAGACTCCGCTTTCGCTGCGAACCGCTCACGAATCTTGCCCCAGGCAGACCTCGTCCTGGCCGCCACCCGATTGTCGACCGGTACAGATTCTATCGACTCTGGCTCGGCCGCCGGCGTCGCAACAGCAACAGGAACAGCAACAGGAACGGGAACGGATTCAGGAGTTCGAGCAATCTCTTTGATTGTTCCCGCGTCGGCATCGACTGGCACGTCCGGCAGAATCACCTTGACGGCTGGCACAGGCACCGAAGCGGGATCTGTGGGTGGGATCAATGGCAAAGACTCAACACTGGGAGCCGATTCCACGACAGGTGGCGTCGCAGCAGATCGCCGCCGATCCCCTCGCAATCGTTTGCCCACCTCCGACAACACCTCACGCGTCTTCGGGAATGTCCGCTTCGGTATCGCCGCTGACGTCGCTGCATCCGAACCTTCCGTGACTTCGGTCTTCCGCCGTGCTGGAATCAAGCCTGCGACCCGGCCGGAAATGCCCGAACCGATCGATCGCGACTTCCTCTGCAGCCGCGTGCCGACCGATTCGCGGACGACAGCCGGCTCGGCCGATTGAGTTTTCCGGATCGGTTTCACCGCTTCCACAAGGGTAATCTTGCTTGTGGATTGAGGTTTCATCTCGGTGGACCGCAACACCGCAACGGCTTTCGCTCGCATATTCGCCAGTGCAGCGGTTGCCCCCGTATGCCCAGGCTCGGCTCGCAACACGCGGCGATACAGCTCGACCGCCTTAGAGGACCGACCCTGTTTCTCGAACAACCGGGCCGAGTTCATCAGCCGCGATGCCGACACGGCCGGACCCCGAGCCTCGATCAGGCTCGTCCAAGCCAAGGCGCTGGCCAATAGAAAGATTGCGAGAAGCGTGACGTAGCGTATTCCGGCTGGTTTCATCCGCCTGTTCCCCGAGATGTTTGATATATCGCAACCTGTCTTTGTCCTGTTTCACAACGACCCGTGGTTCCAATCGCAGGATCGTCGCTGTTACGGACTTACGCACACGCCCCAAGCCGTCCACCTCGCGGCAGAACGACACCGGGACGAGCAACGCTGGCCCGAACCTGTTATTCGATATCGGTTCTAGCGATCCGCATGGTTGAATCGAAGAAGCGTGTTTAACGTATTGTTCGGGCGGCAGCGGTTGAACCGCGGCGAATCTGCGACCACCCGTCAGGGGCCTTCTCTCCCCCACTGCCGCTGTTGCCGTTCCCGAGGCCGCTCTCCATAATCCTCTCTTCCCTAAAACGCCCATCGGCTCATTGGCCCACATTCGGCATGCTTCGATCCGACCTCCGCAACATCGCCATCATCGCCCATGTCGACCACGGCAAGACCAGCCTGGTCGACTGTCTGCTGCGCCAGAGTGGCCAGTTTCGAGACAATCAACTCACCGGCGACTTGATCCTCGACTCGAATGACCTCGAACGAGAACGAGGCATCACGATCCTCTCCAAGAACATCGCGCTGCCCTACCGCGACACCACGATCAATATCATCGACACACCGGGCCACGCCGACTTTGGTGGCGAAGTCGAACGCGTGCTGCAAATGGCCGATGGCGCCCTGCTGCTGGTCGACGCCTTCGAAGGACCCCGACCGCAGACTCGCTTCGTCCTGCAAAAGGCTCTGACGCAGAACCTGCGGCCGCTGGTGGTCATCAACAAGATCGACCGGCCCGACAGCAGACCCGAGGAAGTGCTCTCCGAAACATTCGACCTGATGGCCGAACTGGGCGCAGACGATCAGACGCTCGACTTCCCCTACATCTTCAGCAGTGCCCGAGACGGCTACGCGACACACGACCCAAACCAACGCAGCGGCACCATGCAGCCTCTGCTCGAAATGATTCACGAACACGTCCCGCCACCCCCGGACAATTCGCAACTCCCACTGCAACTGCGTGCCACCACCATCGAATGGTCCGAATATGTTGGTTCCATCGTCATCGGCCGTATCACCTCGGGCATCCTGAAAGAAGGCCAACAAGTCACCGTGCTCAAGAAGGACGGCGTCCAGACGTCCGGGACCATCAACGGACTGGAACTCTTCGACAAGTTGGGACGCCGAAATGTGCCCGAAGCCCGCTCCGGTGACATCGTTGCCGTCCAGGGACTCGATGAACCCGCCATCGGCGACACCATCGCCGACACCGAACAGGCCGAATCGCTGCCGCGACTCGATGTCGATGAACCCACACTCTCGATGGTCTTCCTGGCGAACACCTCGCCACTGGCCGGACAGGATGGACAGTTTGTGACCAGTCGACACCTCAGAGCCAGGCTCGCCCGCGAATTGAAGTCGAACGTGGCACTGAAAGTCGAGGAATCCGGCGAGCAGGATGTTTTCAATGTGTCCGGCCGAGGCATCCTCCACCTGGCTATCCTCATCGAACAAATGCGACGCGAAGGATACGAACTGGCCGTCGGGAAACCCGAAGTCATCCGACGTGAAGTGAATGGGACATGGCACGAACCCTTCGAACGACTCGAAATCGACGTGCCACCGGCGGATGTCGGGCCCGTGATGGAACTCGTCGGTGCCCGCCGTGGACAGGTCATCGAAATGAACATCCTGTCCAGCGGGCAAACCCACATCGAGTTCTCGATCCCCGCCAAAGGACTCATCGGACTCCGTACACGAATGCTCAACGCCACACGCGGCGAAGCCATCATGCACCACCGCTTCGAAGCCTATAAAAAATGCGATGGAGAAGTGCCGCGACGCAAGAATGGAGTGCTCGTCTCGCAGGCCAAAGGACATGCCGTGGGCTATGCCATCTGGAGACTGCAGGATCGCTCGGAACTTTTCGTCGCACCCGGCGATGTGGTCTACGAAGGCATGATCGTCGGCGAGAACTCCCGAGACAACGACATGGTCGTGAACCCCACCAAGGAAAAGAAACTCACCAATATCCGGGCCTCCGGATCCGACGACAACATCCTGCTGAAACCGCCACGAAAAATGTCGCTCGAGATGGCTCTCGAATACATCGAAGGAGACGAATGCGTCGAAGTGACTCCCGCGGCCATCCGGCTCCGTAAGATCCACTTGACCGAAAACGCCCGCAAACGCAATCGCTCCATCTAGAATCCCGCGATCGGGTTCAAGGGCGATCCGGTTCCACCCCGGACCGGAATCGGGGACGCCGTCAACAGGAATTCCCAGCGCCGGTACTCCGCGCAGGAATTGCCCAGGTCCTCGAGATCACAATTGTCGAAGATGTGACACCCCATCGCGTGCAACAGCAACAGGTGTACGGGATGGGTGATCCCCTCGATCTGTGACGGCATCACGTCCATCGCCGCATCGCTGCCGACCATGGCGATGTCTCGTTTCTTCAACCACGCGCAACACGACGCATGCAGGCCGGGCATCCCAACCGCCTTCACATCCCACGGCCCCTTGGCATCACGGCGGGCCCAGCGCCCGGTGCGGAAAAACACGATATCCCCACGACCAATTTTGATATCAGCCTTCTTCTCCCACGCGTCCAGGTCCTCCGGGTAGATCGCCTCGGCCGGCTCCAGCCACTTCTTACCTCGCAGGCGGGGAATATCGACCAGGACCCCACGGGCGAAGATCCCGTGCCGCAGGTTGTGGATGCTCAGACGGCGAGCCCCTTTTTCGGTTACATCCTCGTGAGTGAACCCGTTATAGAGCCGACCACGAAAAAAGAGGTGGCAGAGCGAATCGATGTGGGTGTGCGCATAACCGTGGTAATTGACACTGTAGCTGTCCACCGCCCAGGGCACCCCCGGCGTGCGTCCAATCTTGAGCATCTTCTGCTCGAACGGGTCCGGGTTGTCCACCGCCTTGGTCTCCTCGACCACCCGTGCCAATGACACGGTCACACCCCGCTTGACCAGTTTTGCCGCACGACGGCGAGTCCGGGGAGTCATCAGGTTCAACGACCCCAACTCGTCACCGTCGCCCCACCTGTTCCAGTTTGAAAGTTCCTCCAACTGCCGTTCGATGTCGGTCATCGTCATCACGTGCCGCGGCGGCTTGTCGGCGGCCACGAGTCCATTGAGGTTCGCGACCAACAGCGCTCCGGAGACAAGCAGCATCAGGATAGAACGAACGTGACGGGTCATGGCGGTGGATCCCTGCAAACGGTGATAAGGGAAAGACAACCGGCAGCAGGCCGACCGAACAACACTCACTGTGTCAAAACCCACCGGCCAGTCAAGCGCCACCGCGGCCGGGCCGGGCGGCACGCGGCCGCGACCGGGTTGAAGCAAGCCGCCCGGGTCGCCACCATGACCTCTCACGTCGACGCTCCATTCCGGAAAACCACGGACATGTCGAATCCGCCACCTGAAGAGAACCCGTTGCTGTCCGGGGGGAACGGCCCACCGGCATTTGACCAGATCCGCCCGGAACACGTCCAACCCGCCGTCCAGCAACTGCTCGAAGAGACCACCACCGGACTGGAACTCATCGAGGCGCGGCTCGAGGACCCCACCACGGCCAACTGGAACAACACGATCGATGCCCTCGAAGCACTCGACCGGCAATGGGAACACACCTGGTCACCCGTCACACACCTGATGGGTGTCAAGAACTCGGACGAACTCCGCACCGCTCACGAATCGGTTCTCGCCGACGTGGTCGCGATGGGGTTGAGAATGAAACAGAGTCGGCCGCTCCACGAGGCTCTGTGTCACATTCGCGACGATGTGACGCTTTGGAACCAACTCGACGAAGCCCAGCAACGGGTTATCACCAAACAACTCCTCGACGCAACGCTGGCCGGTATCGCTCTGAATGATCACGACCAGGAACGATTCAATGCGATTGCCGAGCGACTGAGCCAACTGGCGACCGACTTTTCGAACCACGTGCTCGATGCGACCAAGCAGTGGGAACTGGTGCTGACCGATGCCAACCACGTCGAAGGCCTGCCCAGCACGCTGAAACAACTGGCATCGCAGTCGTTCAACGACGCAGCCGACGATGCCACAGCCGCCGGTGATGTCGACTCGGGTCCCTGGCGATTCACACTCGACGCTCCCAGCGCCATGCCCTTTCTTCAGCATTGCCGCGTTGCCCACCTTCGCGAACAACTCTACCAAGCCTTCACCACCCGGGCCTCCGACGGCGAATTCGACAATTCGAAGCTGATCGATGAGATCCTGGAGCTCAGACACGAGCGAGCAGCCTTGCTGGGCTTCGCCACGTTTGCCGAAATGAGCGTGGCCACGAAAATGGCCGACGTGGCTTCAGTCGAATCGATGTTCGAACAACTCAGACAAGCCGCCTGGGATGCCGGCCAATCCGATCTCGAAGATCTCCAAGACCTGGCAGCCGACAGCGGTCAGCCTCAACCGCTTTGTCATTGGGACTTGCCCTTCTGGGCTGAGCGGCTCCGAGAAACACGCTTCGACCTGAACGATGAACTCATCCGACCCTACTTCCCACTCGAACGCGTACTCGACGGACTGTTCGAACTGGCTGGACACCTGTTTGGGATCGACGTCGTAGCTGCCGATGGCCAGGTGCCGGTCTGGCACGAGGATGTTCGCTACTTCCGGATCCAGGACGAAGCCGGCCAACCCATCGCCGCCTTCTACCTCGACCCCTACTCCCGACCCCAAGACAAACGCGGAGGGGCCTGGATGGGCGATTGCCTGTCCCGACGCATCGTCGACGGGCAGCTGCAACTGCCCGTCGCTCACCTGGTCTGCAACGGCACTCCACCAGTCGGACAACAACCGTCACTGATGACGTTCCGCGAAGTCGAGACCCTGTTTCACGAATTCGGGCACGGCCTGCAACACATGCTCACCACCGTCGACTACGCCGATGCGGCTGGGATCAGTGGAGTCGAATGGGATGCGGTCGAACTACCCAGCCAGTTCATGGAAAACTGGTGCTACCACCACACAACCCTGATGGGCATCGCCCGGCACTACCAGACCGGTGAACCTCTGCCCGACGAGATCTTCGACAACCTGAGACGGGCTCGCACCTATCAGGCCGGATCGCTGATGCTGCGGCAACTGAACTTCGGAATGCTCGACCTGTACCTGCATCACCAGTATGACCCCGCCAGTGACGAAACCGTACTCGATGCCCAACAACGCATCGCCGCCAATACCTCGCCACTGACTCCACTGCCCGAAAACCGATTCCTCTGCAGCTTTCAACACATCTTCGCCGGAGGCTACGCGGCCGGGTACTACAGCTACAAATGGGCCGAAGTGCTCAGCGCCGACGCCTACAGCGCGTTCGAAGACGCTGGCCTCGACGACCCAGAAGCGGTTGCACAGACCGGACGCCGGTTCCGCGACACCGTGCTCGCCAGCGGGGGAGGACGACACCCGATGGACGTCTTTCGCGACTTCCGCGGCCGAGAACCTGGCACCGACGCTCTGCTCAGACACAACGGACTGGTTTGACAACACACCCCGTGGCATCATCAATTGACGTCCGGAGCCAAACTGGACACTCGCATCGAAAACCGTTTCACCACAGAGACTCTCTCATGACCCGCTACATCATCCTGCTCGCCACCGTCGCACTCGCACTCCACTCCGCCAACGCCGGTCCCCCGACTCAAGCACCACCCGAACCCAAGGACATGAAGACCATCTTCAATGGCAAGGACCTCGCCGGCTGGAACGGCGACCCACGCCTGTGGTCGGTCAAGAACGGAGCAATCCGAGGCGAAACAACCGCCAAGACCAAGGCCAATGGAAACACGTTCATCATCTGGACCGAAGGACACACCAAGGACTTTGAACTTCGACTCTCGTTCCGCTGCAACGCCACAAACAACTCGGGCATCCAGTACCGCTCCAAACACATCACCTCCAAGGTCCGCAACAAGTGGGTCGTCCGAGGCTACCAGCACGAGATTCGCAATGAGATCAAGTTCCCCAATATCTCGGGCTTCATCTACGACGAAGGCGGACTCACCGGCGGACGTGGCCGAACATGCCTCGTCGGCGAACAGGCCACATGGGGACCCAAGGGCAAAGTCGTCACCGGCAAACTGATCGATCAGGCCGGATGGAACACACTCTTCAAACTCGACAAGTTCAACGACGTCATCATCATCGCCAAAGGAACCCACATCAGACACTACATGAACAATCGACTGATCCTCGACTTCCACGACGACCCCAAACGAGCACTCCTGGATGGCATCCTCGCCTTCCAACTCCACGCCGGACGACCCATGTTCGCCGAATTCAAAAACGTCCGCATTCGTGAGATCAAGTAGTCCGAGTGGCAACAGGCTCTGACAAAAAAAACAGCGTCCGCTGGTGACCCTCACCAACGGACGCTGTTCCTGTTCTGGACGCCTGGCCCAAGCCAAACGCGACTACTTCTTCGCAGCCTGCTCCTTGACGACCTGCTGCACGTTCACCGACTCGGTCTTCAACAGCTTGGCCACCTTCTCCGACAACTTCTTCGCCAACAACCCGCTGGGATCGCAACCGTCGGCAATCGCAATGATCGTCCCACCCTTGGCGATCAGAAAGTTGGTCGGCATCTTCTTGGTTTGCCAGATGGCCCACGCCTTGCCCTTGCTGTCGACCGCGTAAAGCATCTTCAGGTTCTTCTTCTTCACGTAGCCTTCCACCTTCTTGTCCGGCTCGCGGAAGATCGCCACGCTGGTCAGGCCCTGACCCTTGTACGCCTTGTGCAAGGCCTGGAAATAGGCCAACTCCTTGTCGCAACCCGAACACCCACACGTCAGACGAACCAGCACCGGACCCTTGTCCGTCAACGTCTTCAACTTCACCACCTTGCCCTTGGCGTTGATCACCGAAAACGTCGGAGCCTGCGAACCAGGCACGACAGTCTTCTTGATCGCCTTGGCCGGAGCCTTGGCCTTCTCGGCCGCCTGAAGATCGACCGGAATCAGCATCACACTGAAAACCAGAACCGCTGAGACGAGACGCGTCATGTCATGTTCCCGTGAAAAAAGGTTGAGTGTTCGGCGAGCCGATTCGCGTACGCTCCAAAACTCACGAACCGCTGGTCGGCATGATATCAGTGGACGTTGATAGGTACAAGTAAAATTGCCCACGGGGCGCCCCTCGCGGCGTCACCTGACCCAATCCGGCACCTTGCCATCGCCGGTACTCGTGCCACCCAGTGCCCAAGCCAGATTGAAACGAGCCACGGTCGACGCGCCGCGCGGTCCACCCTCGAAATGAAGATAGACCGAACCCTCGGTCACGGTGCCCGGTCGACCGGCGGTGATGGACGAGTAACCAAATCGGCCAGCAAAGACCAACCGCTTCACCGGCCAACTCGCTCCCCCGTCGAAACTCACCCACACAGTCCCGTGATGCCGACCACTCGGGCTGTCACAGTTGGAATACAGCAGGACATCTCGGCCCACGACCGGCAACCGTACCAACCCACCCATGCAGCCGTAATCGGTATCCTGAGGCCCATCGGGTAGGACCTTGACCACGGCCAGGCCCTGCCAGGTTGCCCCTCCATCGTCACTCCACGCCGACCACCGCCGTCGTGGGTTCTCGCCCTTGGGAGCCCAGTGGCGCCTGGAGTTGTAGTAGATGCGTCCGTCTGAAAGTTCAGCCAGAGTGGCCTCGCCGGTTCCGTTCGCCGGAAACGGAGCACTCGTCTGCCAGGTCTTGCCACCATCGTCACTGAACACGGCGTTGGTGTAGTGACTGGGCCACCGAGCCCGCTCGTTCTTCCCCGCATACCAACGCGACGGCCGCAACAACCGCCCCTTGTACTTGCCGCGCCGCAAAGTGATCCCGTGCTCGTTCATGTGCATCGACGGCACGTTGCCCTTCGAATCGGGCCGGATCACCGCCGGGATCTTGACCCAGGTCTCCCCATGGTCGGCACTGCGAAAGACGTCCAGCGATGCCGGAGGATGATGCTTCTCGGAAAACGCGATGATGTCACCGCTGGTCTCGTCGACGGTCAGTCCGCCGGACTGAAATCCGGGGCTGGCAACGGTGATCTCCTTGCCCCAGGTCTTCCCACCGTCCTCGCTGCGCCGCACCCTCAGACTGCGACTGCCCCAACTGGCCAGAATCGTTCCGTCGACCGCCACGACCACGTTGGGAAACCGCTCGTTGCCAAACACTTGCTCCATTTCCAACCGGGCTGAACCCAGGTGCGGCTTGAGGTCCGCTTCGGAGTTGTGACCGGCCGCGGTCTTGGACACCCCCTCCGCCGCCGCGACCGACTGTTCCAGCAGGGCCAGGGAAAACAGGATGACGAACAGGGCTTTGACGAGCGTCTTCATGGTGATCCGGAAATTCCGTTTTTGATACGAACCGGGTGCCGACCGCGGACAGTGTGCCGCGGACCTTCTCCTCTGGAACTCTATCACCCCAGCCCCCGACTCGCCCCCGACTCGCCGCAACCGTGTCCGCAAAACGGTTCTAGGGACCCGGCAGCGTCCAGCGGAGATTGCGGAACCGGGGTCGTGAGCCCGCCCAGGACTTGCTGCCGACCAATCGACCGTCACGGCTGTCAAAATACGCCCGGAAGCCCAATTGGTCCGCCTTGTCCCACGACGCCAGTGCCGCCTTACCATCCAACGTCTTGAACGTCGACGCCGGCAGTGTCACCGGTTGCCAGCGATCCCCACCTTTAAGATCCATCACGGCCACCACATCACGCTGGCGACCACGGTAACCGCGAAAGAAATTTTCGTTGATCACCACCACCAGTCGGTTTGCCTCGCTCGTTTTCACTTCGAACGTCAATCGGGCCCCCGCCGGTCCCCGCCACTTGGGATCGGTGATCTTCCTGGTCCAGAACTGCCAATGATGAGGATTGTTGGCCGAGAGCAGGTACCAGTCCTGGAATCCTCGCGAGAAGTCATCGATCTCCAGCGACACCCGATCGGTCGCTTCGGCCCCGCCGCCTCGCAGATCCTGCGGAGCAGCCGTGTGAAGCACTCCGGTGATGGCAAACGTCGACGTCGGTCGAGCGAACGGGACCGGTTCGGGTCTCTGCAGCCGATAGTGCACGTTGGCGACGGCGAACAACGGTTGATCGACCGACAGGATCGGCAAATCTGCCGACCACGTGTCGCCGCTCTTGGCCGCCTCAGCGGTCCGCCAGAAACGAGCCTGCGGATCGGGATCAACCGAATACAGGATGTGAACCCGGTCGATCGGATGAGACGAGTCGGGCGTGACCGACAACCTGGGGATACCCTTCCGAGTCAATCGCGACACCGGCGTGTCAGGGAACCGGAACGTCCCCTTCAGGTGCTGGTCAATCCACAATGGACGCGTGACGGCGAACTCGGGCGTGAACCGGTGATTCAGGTGAATGGAAAATGCATAGCGGACATCGGCCGTTGGGATCAGCCGACCGGTGCGGTAGGTGTCATCCATGATCCCATGGAAGTCGTTGGTCGCTCCCAGCCAGAGCAGGGGGGCCTGGATGTGAGGAGCGTACGACTGGAATCCCAGCGTGGCACGAAACAGCCCGAGATCCCCCCTGGGGACACGAGGCCGCTGCTGGGGAAGTAACTTCCACCGCATCGTGCGGAACCCCTGTCCTCCGGCCGAAGGCACCGCCACACGGACACGCCGGTCGGTCCCAGCGACATAAACTGTCAGGTTGCCCCCCATCGAATGGCCGTAGACACCCAACCGTCCCGCCTCGACCTCCGGTTGCCGCTCGAGAAACGTCAGCCCGCGTCGAGCCCCCAGGGTCAACAGGTACCAGTTGTTGTTCCGAGGTGACTCGACCGGATCCAGGTACTTCTCACCCGGCTTCAGGTTGAAGTACCCCGGAACATTTTTCTGGGTCGGATCCACCGCTCCCCAATCGGTATTCGGATCCCCCGCTCGCGCCTGCTCCATCTCGCGACCGCCCCAGTTGATCGACAGGCAGGCGTAGCCACGACCGCCGTAGAACTTCACCTCGTGCAGAAACGCCCGTTGACCCCCGCCGTGCAGGTGCAACAGGCCGGGCAACGTCTTTCCCCCCTTGGGAAATCCATAGAATGCAGCCATCCGGGCTGACCGGCCCTTGAACGTGCCCACGTGAAACGTGACGTAGCGCAGGACGAGACCATCTTCTTCCCATTCCCGCACGACCTGGATGTCCAGCGGATCGGCACTCGGGTCGAAGTCTGCAGCAATCTGGGGAATAGTCGTTGGTACCTTGCCGGCAGCAACCACCGAAGCTGACATCATCAACACAAGCAGAATCACGACGAGTCGATTCATGACGTCTCCCGTCCAACATGATCCCGAACGGCCAATCTCACCCGGAACAGGGCACGGATTCAACCCAAGGTCGAAGGGCCAACGATGGCCCGGTACTTCCGTGGCTAACCGCATGTCCATACCTGGGTGAACATCCGCACTCCCTCATGACGCCCATTGCGGCGGCAGCAGCGGCAGCGGCAGCGGCGACGGCAGACAGATCGATTGACCCGGGTCATCGGTTCGTCGCAAAAAATGTCAGTCGAAATAGACGCCCCCCAATCACCTCCCTGCGTGTCGTACCGCTTGTATCCCACGGCGGGTTCCGAATCATCGGCCCCCACGTCCGGGACGAGCACGAGAACAGCCGCGACAAGACAGAGCCCGCGGAAAGGACGGAACGGGTTGGGATGGACGAGTCTGGAGTCGATCATGCTGGTTCCGGCTCGCAGACGGTTTGGCGTTGAACCGCAGAGCAGGAGCTATTGGAACATCTGGAGAATGCCGCGTGTGGGCAGACGATCTCCCACAAACCGCAGGTAACCCTTGGCGAATCTCCAATCGCAACCTACACTTAAACCAGACCCTTGGACTCCATCAGGAGACCGGGGCGAAGCGGTCAGAATTCAGCGAGTAGCGCTGTTTCTTTTGAGTTGAAAGCGCTGTTCGTTTGAGCGGGGTAGCTTGGCAAAATTTGCCGGCACGCTCCTTCCCGGCGACACCTGCTGCCCAGTTCGCCGCCATTCTCTATTTTTGCCGACTTGGCAACCCGTGATTCGCACGGGTGACAGGGCATTTTCGATGCTGATGGTGCTGCCAAGGCCCATCAGATTATGGCCCTGAACCTGCGATCACCGACTTGTAATCACCCGATTGCAACAACCCAGAAGGAAGACCATTGAAGACGTTTGCAGAACTCGACCTGATCACACCAGTGCAACAGGCACTGGCCGATGAGCACTACGAGACGCCGACCCCGATCCAGGCCCAAACCATCCCGCCCGCACTCCGTGGACGTGACGTACTGGGCTGTGCCCAAACCGGAACCGGAAAAACCGCCGCGTTCGCTGTCCCCATCCTCAATCGACTCGGCTCTCACAACCGAAAAGCACCACCCAACCACCCCTTCGTACTCGCGCTCGCACCCACTCGCGAACTGGCCATTCAGATCGGCGACAGCTTCACCACCTACGGAGCACGCCTCAAACTCCGGCAGACAGTCGTCTTTGGTGGAGTCAACCAGACAAGTCAGGTGAGGCAACTAGGGCGAGGTGCCCACATCCTGGTTGCCACTCCCGGCCGGTTGCTCGACTTGATGAAACAGGGACACATCCATCTCGATCAACTCGAAGTCTTTGTCCTGGACGAAGCCGATCGTATGCTCGACATGGGATTCCTGCCCGACCTGAAACGCATTATCCGACACCTGCCAACACGCCGGCAATCGCTGTTCTTCTCGGCCACCATGCCGTCCAACATCATCGAACTCTCAAAGACACTGCTGTCGGACCCGGTCCGAGTCGATGTCACTCCCGACAAGATCAGCCTCACCAAGATCCAGCAACTGGTCCACTTCGTCCCACGCCAGGCCAAACAGGACCTGCTGCAGCAGATCCTCAACGCACCCGAAGTCCTCCAGACCCTCGTCTTCACCAAGACAAAGCGACGAGCAAACGTCGTCACCAAACTCCTGATCCGATCCGGCGTCGGGGCCGCCGTGATCCACGGCAACAAGTCGCAGGGAGCCCGACAGAGAGCCCTTGCCGACTTCCGGTCTGGCCGAGCTCGAGTGCTCGTCGCCACCGACGTTGCCGCCCGCGGCATCGACATCGACGGGATCACGCATGTCATCAACTTCGACATCCCGATCGAACCCGAAGCCTACGTCCATCGGATCGGACGAACCGGACGGGCCGGAGCCGATGGCATCGCACTCTCTTTCTGTAGCCCCGAAGAACGAAGCGAACTGAGGGCGATCGAACGGCTCATCTCGCAAAAAATCCAAGTCGCCTCAGGCGACAGCGACGCCCAGCCGAAAACTCCACAAACATCCAACTCGACGAACACGCGTCGACAACACCCCGCCGGCACAACCACCGGAAGAACCACCGGAAGAACCACCGGCAGAAAACGCGAATCCAACCACGCTCAGCCTCACCAATCTCGAAAACACAACGGGAACTCGGACAGGCCCGCGAACCGGAAACTCGAACAACCCAATCACAGCTCTGCCCCCGAAATGGATGGCAAGACGGGAGACGCACAGGGCCAGATCAAGCTGATCACTCACAAGGGATTCGGCTTCATCGGTAACGGCCGCAACAATGACCTGTTCTTCCACCGCTCCGAAGTCCACGGAGCCCGCTTCGAAGACCTTCAGCAAGGACAACGAGTCACCTTCACGCTCGGACAAGGAGCCCGTGGCCCCTGCGCCACCAATGTCCATGTCATCTGAGAACTCGCCCACCCCAGCCTGACCTACGCCTTCGAAAACAGCGTCTCGAAGGCGATGCCCGTGCTGTCCGAGAAACTGTGTTCCTCGATGCCCATCGAGTGCAGGATGCTCAGGTACATGTCCGACATCTTCGTCGGACCATCCTGACGGAATCGGCCGTGCTTCAATCCCATGTTGGCACCGCCGGCAACCATCGTCGGCAGGTTCCGAGGATTGTGTGTCGTGCTGGCACCGCTGCCATAGAGCACGATGCTGTTGTCAAGAACGGTGCCGGTCTTGTCCTTGAACTCGGTGAGCCGATCGAAGAAATAGGCCAACTGCTCGCTGAGAAAACGGTCGTACTTGGCAAATTCCAACTGCCCCGCCTTGTCGCCCGCATGTGAGAGGCTGTGATGGGTCCGGGTCAGGCCCAGCTTCAACGGGAACGTGTCGCTGATCCCCATGCCGTCCTCCCGGTTGAGCATGAAGGCCACACTGCGAGTGATGTCCGCGTCGAAGGCCAGAGCGATCAGGTCAAACATGTTGCGGTAGTAATCCCCGGGCTTGCCCTCGTTGGTCACGTCCAGGTCCAGCTGCCTGTAGTCCTGTTTTTTCAGCGGGATATCGACCCACTTCTCCGACGCGATCAGCCGCGATTCCACCTCGCTCAAAGACGTCAGATACTGGTCCATCTTCCGACGATCCGAACGCCCCAGCTTGCGATTCAGCGACCTGGCACTCTCGAGCACCGCATCGACCAGCTTGATCCGTCGCTTCAGCTTCGTGAGTTCGACTTCCATCGACGCCCGGTCCGCCCGGAACAACCGGTCAAAAATCCGTCGAGGATTGTTCGCAGCGGGAATCGGCTTGCCATCGAGGTTGTAGGAGATCGTTCCGGTCCGCGAGAGGAATCCGGTGCCGGCATCGATCGAAAGGACCAGCGAGGGCTGTCGACAATACTGCTTGGTGTGGTGAGCGACGATCTGGTCGAGTCCCACCGAGTTGAACTTGCCCGGCTTGGGATTGTGCAACGGCGCACCGGTCAACCACATATCCGAACAAATGTGAGGATCGGCCTTGATGCCGTTCTGGTGGTACATCTCGCCCAGAAAGCTCAACTGGTCACGGTAAGCCGCCAGCGGTTCGGTCGACTTGCCGAATACGAATTTCCCGTCTGCCGTGGCCCGGGGAAACCAGCTCCACTCATCGATCTTGTGTTCGGGCTTGGGCAGAGACATCCCGTTGGCCGTATAGATCGCGCACAACCGCTTGGGCGACTGCGTCGACACCTCCGTCCCCATCGCATCCAGCACGGGCAGGGCCAAGGTCGCACCGGCGATCCCCTTGAGAACGGCACGACGATCAAGCTTCACCGAAGCGGTACTGGTCATTTCCAATTCTTCCTACCGTGCCAAACTCGCTGGACCACCGAACCCTCGCCAATCCAACAGACAAAACACCGTTGCGTCAGTTTGTATCTCGCTTGGGCAACAATTCCAACACCAGGCTGATCGCAGGAACCTTGCCTCTGCTTCTTACTCATCGACGCTCAGTCCCGTATCACTTTTCAAGAAACACGGGACTATTAATCACGACTCGAAATGCGTCCAGCACCCGATAATCGCTCTTTCTCAACCCTACCGCCTGCTCTCTAAAGAACTCCAGTTCATTGTAACTCAACGTCCGCCCCGTCGCATAAGTCGCAAGGTGTTTCAGGAAACTGAAGACCACCTTGTCGATCTGTTCGTCAGCCAGGTAGGTCTTCAACGCGTTGGCATCCGCAATCTCAGTCTTGTCAGGAAGAGTGGAACGCGGGTCATGTTTCTTGCCGCTACGAAACAGTCCCCCGGCGTCGAATTGTTCGAAAGGAAGCCCCCACGGATCGATGCCCGAGTGACACTTGACACACCCCGGCTGGTTGCGATGCCGTTCGAGCTTTTCACGCAACGTCAACTTCGCCGATTCATCCTCGGGAAGATCGGGAACGTTCGGCGGTGGTGGCTCGGGCGGCTCGGCGATAATCTTCCGAGCCAACCACGCGCCCCGCTTGACCGGGTTCGATTCGCGACCATTGGACAACGCGGCGAGAATCCCTGCCTGGGAAAGCAGCCCGCCCAGGTTCTTGTCCTCGTGGGGAATCGCCACGAATTCAAATCCGCTGTCAGTACGATCGGCCAGCCCGTAGTAACTGGCCACCACCTCGTTCGCGACAATGAACTCAGAACACACCAGGTTCTTCAACGACAGGTTTTCACGAACCAGGTACTGCAGGAACCGGGCCGGTTCCTCGCGGAGTTGTGTCTTGGTGTCCCGAGTCAGCCGGGGAAACTGTTTCCGGTTGACCTCGAGAACATCGAGCTTCTCGAGACTCAGCCACTGGCCGGTGAATTCACGGAGGAATTGCCACGAGCGAGGATCCTTGAGCATCCGCTGCATCTCGTCATCCAGAGCTTCCCGCAGCGAGCCAGCCGCGGCCCGCTCCAGAAGCCGATCGTCCGGAGCAGTATTCCAGAGAAAGTACGAGAGCTTGGAAGCCAATTCGTAGGCATCGAGCGATTCGGGCTTGGGCGTCCGGCTGTTTTCTATGAGGAACAGGAATTGTGGTGAGATCAGCACCACCAGCAACGCATCCTTGATACTGGACGTGAAGTCCGAGGACTCTGCAAACGACTGCTGCCAGACAGAGACGAACGTCGAGAGTTCCACCGCGGTGACAGGCCGACGGAAAGCTCGCGACGCAAAGGCTCCGATCACCTCCTCGGCATATTCCCGGGTGTCCCCCGCGTTGACCGACTCGACAAAAACCCCGCGGTGCGACTTCGGCGGCCACTGCTCGTAATACGGCCCTTCGAACTCCACGCTCCGCACCACCAGACGCGGCATGTCACGGCCATCGGTGTACTCGCTGCGGACACCGATCTCACGAATCCCAGCCAGGTAGTTCACGTTGTCCTTCTCGACATCGGGGCTGGGGAAATTGTCAATCGCCCCCAAGAATCGGTAGTCGGTCAATTCGGTCGACCGCACAGGCACCGCCGTCCCCACCGGCGACAGAGTACTACCACAGTCACGACGCAGCCCGATGTGGACACCCAGCCGGGGCACGCGTTTCTCGAACGCTGCGAACCGTATCGCCACCGCATCGTCATCGGCCAGTGGCGTCAGCACGATCCGGCCCACTTGCTGACCGTTGCCCCAGCGAGCTGCCAGCTTGACCGGCCCGGCCGGCAATCGCACGGCCAGGAAGGCGGGCTGGACCAACAGTCCGGTGAAGTGGCGATCGCCGAGAGTCAGTCCGAGGTTTTCCGGTTTTTCGTTGGGAGGTGCCGTGGCAAATTTCCGCCCCGGTTCAATCAACGCCTGCAGTTCGGCCACCGCCAGCGCCCTGCGGTAAAACCGCACCTCGTCAATGTTGCCCTTGAACAGCTGTGAACCCTGGACCCGGCCAATGTGTAGATGGACCTTCGGGTCATCCAGGTCCCACTTGGCGATCTTCCCCACGGCGACTTCGAAGCCGTTGACATACAGCCGTGTCATCTTGTCCTCGCGGCGAACAACAGCCGCAACATGTTGCCACTGGCCGCGACGGATTGCTCCTGGCCGTGACATCACGGTGCCGTTGCGTTGATTGGCTGCCTTGAACGTCTCGACCCGCAACACGCCCTGGCCGTTGGGCATGTCGAACACGAATCCCTGCTGACCGTATCGGCCCAGGCAGACGATACCGGCTTGCCGCAGTTCAGTCGGCCGGATCCACGCAGCGACCGTGAACTCCCCGTCCCCCACCTTCATGCGTTCATCGCGGGGTACGACGATGTGGCCGGTCTTGCCATCCAGGGCAACCGATTTGCCGAACGGCGAATCGACAAACTTCGCCCCGCCAACCACCTTGCCAGCCACCTTCGCGGGAGGTTTTTCCAGCGGCAGTCGCCGGGCGTCTCCATCGAGGAGAAATGCACCAATCAACGAATCGCTGAGTTTCGAGTCGTCGACAACGATTTTCTTCCCTTCAACAGCCCCGACCCGTCGGAAAGCGTCGACCTGGTAGATGCCAGCAAGCTTGATGTCGACAGGCTGCGGATCCTTGACGTCGGCGGTCGGCTGCTCGACCACGACTGCCCCAGCGGCTGCCGCTTTGCGTACAACCGCGCCACGCTCCAGAAGCAAACCATCGTCCACCCGTGCCGCACGGACCGTCACCAGAAAACGACCATGGTCGGGCAACTGCCGAAGTGAGATCTTAAAGTTGGCCCTGGGCCCGTAGGTGCTCTCGACCCCAAACAACTCTGCACTGGGAATCGCCGGCCGCAACAGCAGGCCATTGGCTCGCGGCTGGTAGGCCAACCCCTTGGGATACCCATCGGAGCCGCGAACGCAGGCGAACACGTTGTGGTAGATGCTGTCGTATTCCCGCCACCCACGGACAGTGGCGTTGCCCTGGTACCCCTCGATGAAACGGTACTTCGTCCGCATCACAAACGGCTCGAATTCAAACGTTTTTTTCGGGACCGGCTGCGAGACGATGAAGTCGTTGTTTCGGATCAGACGGCTGAGCGCCCCGAGAATCAACTTGTCCTTGAACGGCTTGGGATTGATGTCGTGCCCCAATTCAACCCGGAAATTCTGGACCACCGGCTTCTCGGACACATCCACGATCGTTCGATCCAGCGCCTTGTCGGCGATGTTGAAGTAGGCTTCCACGAGCAGGGGAGAGAGAGCCATCGACTGGCCGTTGTTCAGGAACCCGTCGGCGGAAACACTGTCGGCTGGCAACACATCAACCAGTTCATCCTCGATGCCCAACAGATCGCGGAGCGTGTGGCGGTACTGCACAACGGTCAGCCTCCGAACCGTTCCGTTTTTGTCCCGGACACGAGTCCGCGCCACCGCCAATGCCTCTCCGACCCACTCATCCAGTGCTCTTTGCTCTCCGGCGGTCGGCTGAAGCTCGTCCTCCGGAGGCATTGTGCCGCCAACCACATTGCGACGAATGCCCTTCCACAACGGCAACCAGCGTTCGTCGAGTCCTCCGTCAAGCCGATCGACCCGAATCCCCGACTCGATCTTCTTCTCACCGTGGCAACGAACACAGTGCTTGGCCAGCAGTGGCCCAATCTGTTTCTCGAACCTCGCCTTCAATTCCGCGGCCTGCTCGGCAAACCTCTCGACAGGCTCCACGTCCTTGGCAAACAGGATCGGGGGCGACTGGGCTCCCATGTCGGTCGTCGAAACGGATTCGGCAGGGCGGGAGGACGTATCAGCGGTGTCAGCGGTGTCAGCGGACCGGCCCCCCTGGCACTCCAGGGCCACTACGAGCAACATCCATGGCACAACGCGTTTCATCATTGTCTTCTCCCTGCCGATCTCGGCACAAGACGGCGTCGGTGACACCAACCGATTATCTGGCCGTCGCCTAGTGTGTCCAACAGCAGGGCTGGGCATCAAGGGCGTGACAAGACACACGCCACTCGCCAAACGCCACGCTGATCAACGGCCGTTCCATCGCAGGCCTCAAACAGCATTGCGAACCGACCGGCATCGGGTGTCGAACCGGGCAACTCCACGACACACATCTCGGAACACTTTGCCGCGCCCACGCCGGAACCCGACGGCGACACCACCGGGCTGGGATCAACAGCCCATTCCAGGCCGTCCTCAGAAACAGCTGTCAGCACCGCAGCATGCTGAGGACGGCTGTACCCGGCGAAGTACATCCGAAATCGCGACGGCCCCACCCTCAAAATCTCGGAAGCAAATGCCGTGTGTGTGGCATGCGGCGGCGTCTGGGCAACCCGGACTCCCGGCTCCAGTTGGAATGTCGTCCCGCCGTCACCGGAGACGGCACTGACGATCCCAACTCCCCGTTGATGAACGTACATCCGGCAGCGACCGTCATCGAGAAACACGACTCTCGGAGACGAGATATTCGTCTCGTCGACAGCCAACCGTTCACCGGGTTCCACATCCCAGTTCACCCCGCCGTCACTCGACACGGCACTGCGAATCGCGTTCCGGGTCGACTGAGACCCCGGACAACATTCGAAGTACATCCGCAACCGTCCCGTTTCGTCGGCCATCGGCACCACCTCCGACGAGACCACCCGGAAGTCTCCAGCACCTCCCTGTTCGGCGCCCAGACGCACGCCCGCTTCCGGGGTCCAGTGGATCCCATCATTGGAAACGGCACTGAGAATCCTGGTCGTGGCATTGTCGTAATCGTTGGCTCCGGCCGGGAATCCCTCGCGAGGAAGAATCTGCGAATAAAAGACCCGGTACATGCCGTCGGGAAATTTCACGACGCGGGGGCTGACGGTGCCACACAACCCTGTCCGAACCACATCGGCCGACCAGGTGGCTTCCGGGCGTGGGGCCGTATCCTCGTCGGGAGCCGCATCCAGTGCCACCGTCACCTGGTCAGACCACAAGCACCCCGGATCACACGACACGTCATGAACACGGGGGGAAGCGGCCTGGCCCTCTATCAGGTTGATCATGAGTGGCGTCGTCCTGGTGATCGAAAGGGGAAGGGTGAGTAATTCGATGATGAGCCATTCTCGAGGGAACACCCGCCTCAGTCACTGCCGATTTCCAGGAAATCTACGATTCCCGGCGACATCCCGGGTGTCCCGGACCAGTGAAACCGCCTCGTTCGGGTGATACGCTGTGAGTGCAAAGAGAAAGATGCCCCCCAGGGAGACACAACAATGCGTACCGGTATCGTGGCAGTGGCACTCGCAATCGGCTTGCAGTGCACAGCCCTGGCCCAGGACGGTTTTCCGAAGTTCCAGCCGCAGGTCATCGACGCCAACATCGGCAAGGTCTGTTATGCAGTCACGCCCGCCGACGTGGATGGAGACGGCAAACGAGACATTGTGGCCGTCAGCGAAAACCGTGTGCTGTGGTACCAGGCTCCCGACTGGACACCACACGTGATGATCAAGGACCAGACGCCTCGAGACAACGTCTGCATCGCTCCCCTGGACATCGACCGCGACGGCAAAATCGACTTTGCACTGGGAGCCGGCTGGACCGGGCAGGGAACACTGCACTGGATCCGCCGCGGCAAATCACTGGACGCCCCCTGGCAGGTGCACCAGGTCGGCGTCGAACGTTGGACCCATCGGATGCGATTTGCCGACGTGCTGGGCAAGGGCCGCCCCCAACTGGTTGTCTCACCGTTGAACGCAACCGTCGGCAACGGGATCCGCCTGTTGGCCTTCGAGATTCCGGACGACCCGGCCACGTCCCGCTGGATGCCCACGGTACTCAACCACGAACTCAATCGTGTGCACAATCACTGGCACGTCGATTTCGACAAGGACGGGGTGATCGACACACTGGTCGCCAGTCGCGAGGGTGTGCACCTGGTGCGACGCAGTAAGAGCGGTTGGAGTAGGACGCAGTTGGGTACGGGAGCCAAGGGAGCCAACCCGAACCTGAGTGGTGCCGGCGAGATCAAGCTCGGCAGGCTGGCCGGGGGCGCGGTCTATATCGCCACGGTCGAACCGATGCACGGAACCGCCCTGGTCGTCTACACGGAACCAAAGAAGAACGCCCCGAAAGGATCACTCTGGCAGCGGCACGTCATCGACAGCGGATTCCGACGTGGACATGCCCTGTGGACCGCAGACATGGACAAGGATGGCAGTGACGAAATCGTCTTCGGGCACAGCGATACGCCCAAGGTCCATGGGGTCAACGTATATAACCCCCGGGACACAACGGGCGCGACCTGGACCAAGCACGTGGTCGACGCCGGTGGAGTCGCCACCGAGGACCTGGTGGTCGCCGACTTCAATGGGGACGGACGCCCCGACATCGTTGCCGGAGGCCGCGCGACCCACAACGTCATGCTCTACGTCAACACCCGCTAGGAACGCGACAATTACTTGGCCCGCACCAGTTTGATCAGCCGCCCCGATACGTTCCAATCCTGCACGTACAGGTTCCCGTCCTTGTCCCAGTAGGAACCGTGCGTGCCGTTGAAGATCCCCTCGATCCACTTGTTCTGGGGCACCCCGAAAACCACGCGGGGCTTGGAATTCTTGCGGTCTCCCAGAACTGACACAATGGCGTTGCTCTTGTCGAGGATCACCACGCGACCGTGCAGGTCGGGCACAGAGACGTAATCGCCCTGGACCGCCACCGAAGTGGGCATCCCCAAACCGGTCACGACCTCGGCGATGAACTTGCCGTCGAGACTGTAATGCACCAACCGGCCCTTGGGCTTGTGGTTGCGATCGCAGACCAGCAAACGGGGCGGATCGTAGCGAGTGTCCAACGTCATGCCGTGGGCGGTGTTGAACTGCTTCAGCCCATTGCCCTTGGATCCAAAGTGCATCAGGTACTTGCCAGTCTTGTCGTACTTGAAAATGTGATTGCTGGCATAGCCGTTGGAGAGAATGATGTCGCCGTTGGGAGCCACGGTGATCGCCGTCGGACTGAAGGGGAACTTCGTGGTCTTCCCCTTGTTCAACCCCGACTCCTCAGGGAACGGAAGCCGTAACACGATGTCACCGGTCACCGAGTGGAACTTGATCCCCTCGCGGGCGCTGTTGCGGGCACCATAAATGAACTCGTCATCACCTTCCTGGCGAATCTCCACGTCGTGAATGTTCGTGTAATCCTTGCCAAGGAACTTCCGGACCACCTTGCCGGACGGTGAAAAAACAAACACGCCAATGTTGGCACTGGTGTAGATGTTCCCCGCCTTGTCAATCACGACACCGCCGTGAGTCGGACCGAGCACCGACTTGCCGTTGGCATCCATACCCCAACCCGGCACAGTGTCGAATGTCATCAAACCGCTGCCCATCCGCACCGGCTCCACCGCACCGGCAACCGGTGCCGCAAACGTCCAACCCAGTAACATCGTGACCGCAATGCGAAACGAACGGGTCGTCATGATCAGGACTCCTGAATGTGTCTCGATTTTCGTGTGCAGGCTGAGGCGATCCAAGCTACACGCCGGGGCAGGGGGGAGCAAGCAGCCCGAGTGAACCGGCCAACCGTCCCAGGCTGCCAAAAGCCTCGCGACCATCGACTCAATCCACCAGCCACATCGCCCAACCCTCGTGTCGCATGTCGCGGCCCCTGTGTGCTAACCTGCCTTCCAAACGCCACTGGCCGTCGCACGGATCCACCTGACGAGACACACAAGAACATGCCCCCATCACACACATCACGTCGAGGATTCCTGCAGGCCACCGGCAGCTTGGCACTGGTTGGGTCGGCTCCGGCGATTCTCGGTGCCGAAGACAAAAGCGGCTCTCGACCACCGCGAATCGGCCCCGAAGGACATCGGTACGAAGTCCACTACGACTGCATGCAGATCCCCCGCCACATTCGCTGGCAGGACACGCACGGCGTCGCCGTCGATGCTGATGGCCTGGTCTACGTGAAACACCGTACGATGACCGCCGACCCGCAAGACGCCGTCGTCGTCTTCGACAGACACGGCAAGTTCGTCCGGTCCTTTGGCAAGGAGTTCCACGGAGGTGGACACGGGGTCGACATTCGTCGCGACGGCAACCAGGAGTTCCTCTACCTGTGCGACAACAAGGGGTACATCGCCAAAAGTACCTTGAAGGGTGAAATCGTCTGGAAACAGGCTGCCCCGAAGATCGCTCCCTACCACAAGGCCCAACCCTTCGAAGTCAAAACGGCCGGACACTACGGCAAGGGACATCTGTTTAGCCCGACCAACATCGCGTTTGCCCCCGACGGAGGATTCTGGGTCGGCGACGGATACGGTTCGCACTACATCATCAAGTACGATAAGGACGCGCAGGTCACAGGCTATTTCGGAGGTGCCGGTGACGGGCCAGGCCAACTGCAGACTCCGCACGGACTGTGGTGGGACGACCGCAAAGGTCGCACACCCGCCCTGGTCGTCGCCGACCGAGCCAATGCACGACTGCAATACTTCTCGGCCGACGGAAAACACATCGGCTTCGTCGACGACATGCTGTTCCCCGCCGACATCGATCTCCGTGGCGACGTGATGCTGGTTCCCGACCTCCACGCACGCATCACACTGCTCGATCTCAACAACAAAGTCATCACCCACCTCGGACACGACCCCGACTGGCTCAAGCAGGTCAAGGCCGGCAATTTCGCCATGCGACGACAGCCACGACGCTGGCAACCAGGCAAGTTCATTCACCCCCACGACGCGTGCTTCGACCACGATGGCAATATTTACCTGGCCGAATGGGTGGCCGTCGGACGGGTCAGCCTGCTCAAGCACGTCGGCTGATTCGCAGCAGACTAGATCTCGCCAACTGACCGCCAACTTCTTGTGACGTCGACTCGAAGCACTGATATGTCTGCCGTCGCTGACAGTCAGTACAATCGCACGACGAACCAACGAATCGCTCATGTTGTACAAGACACCCCCCCCTGTATGAAACACATCCGGAACTTCTGCATCATCGCCCATATCGATCACGGCAAGTCCACGCTCGCCGATCGACTGATCCAAGCCTGTGGTGGAGTGACGACACGAGACTTCCGCGACCAGGTGCTCGACGCGATGGACATCGAGCGAGAACGTGGCATCACCATCAAGAGCAACTCCATTACGCTGGATTATCAGGCTCCAGATGGACAGCAGTACCTGCTCAACCTCATCGACACGCCGGGACACGTCGATTTTTCGCACGAAGTCCGACGTTCGCTGATGGCCTGCGACGGAGCACTCATCATTATCGATGCGTCTCAGGGCGTCGAAGCTCAGACTGTAGCCAATCTGTACATGGCTCTCGAACACGAACTGGAACTGCTGCCGGTGATCAACAAGATCGATCTACCGGCCGCCGACGTGGACCGAGTCCGAGAAGAAATCGACGCGGACCTGGGGCTGGATCCCTTCGAAGCGATCCCGGTTTCGGCAAAAACCGGCGACGGAATCGAAGACGTGCTCCAAGGCATCGTCGAGAAACTGCCGCCGCCCGAAGGCGACCCCGACGCGCCACTTTCCGCACTGGTCTTCGATGCCCATTTTGATCCGTACCGTGGAGTGATTCTGCAATGCCGAATTGTCCAGGGCACACTGCACACGAAAGATTCGATCCGCTTCATGCACGCCGATCGGAACTACACGGTCGAAGAACTGGGCTACAACCAACTGAAACTCGCACCCCAGGACCAACTCAGCGTCGGTGAAGTCGGATACATCGTGGCCGGAGTCAAGAGCGTCCGAGATATCCAGATCGGCGACACGATCACCCTGGTCGACAACCCCACCGACAAACCGATCCCCGGTTACCGCGAAGCCAAACAGGTCGTCTTCTCTTCCATCTACCCGATGAACTCCGACGACTACAAGGATCTCACCAAGGCCCTCGACAAACTCGCCATCAACGACGCAGCACTGACCTACGACAAGGACAGCTCGGCCGCTCTCGGCTTCGGCTTCCGCTGCGGATTCCTCGGCCTGCTGCACCTCGACGTGATCCAGGAACGATTGCGCCGAGAATTCGACATCGGACTGGTCATTTCGGCACCCTCGGTCAAGTACCGTGTCACACTCGCCGACGGCGAGATCATCGACGTCGACAACCCCAGCTACTGGCCCGATCCGGCAAGTGTCAAGTCAGTCTCCGAACCCTACATTAAAGCCGCGATCCTGACCCCGGAAGAATACGTCGGACCGGTCATGGAACTTTGCCGAGAACATCGCTCGGAAAGCCAGACCATGAACTACCTCTCCGTCGGACGGGTCGAAGTCGCCAGCGAAATGCCACTGGGAGAAGTACTCTTCGACTTCTACGGCAAGCTCAAGACCATCACCCGTGGATACGGGTCCTTTGACTATGCCCCGATCGAGTACCGTGAGACCGACATCGTGAAGGTCGATATCCTGGTCAACAAGGAACCGGTCGATACGCTGTCCTACCTGGTCCATCGCGACAAGGCCCGTGCCCGAGCACTCCACTACTGTGCCCAACTGGCCGAAGCCATCCCCCGACACCAGTTCAAGATCCCGATCCAGGGAGTCATCGGCGGCACGGTCATCTCACGCTCGACCATCCAGCCCTACCGAAAAGACGTCACCGCCAAGCTCTACGGCGGTGATGTCACACGGAAAAATAAATTGCTCGACAAACAGAAGAAGGGCAAGGCGAAGATGAAACAGTTCGGCCACGTCAATATTCCACAAAAAGCCTTCGTGGCGGTTCTTCGCGCCGACAGGGACTAGGAATTAATGGAGACGCCGAAACTGACACACGGCCAAACTGAACAGTTCTTCCGAGAATTCTTCGACAACCAGACTCGCAAGCAGATTCTCTCGGACATCGATCAACTGCTCACCACCGGCCGACTGATGCTCGGCCCTGGAGGCCAGCGGCGAGCCTTCTCTCAGACTCGCCCAGTCCGCGGTCGCAGAGTGGAAACACTGAATTCTTGAGGCAACGGACTGCTAGACAACCCGAGTGACACCCGGCACGGAAATCGCATAGACACCGTGTTCGTCGGGCATCGTCGGCGGATTGGCCGTGAAGGACACTTCCTTGGGCACAAGACTGATGGTCGAGTCCAGGGCGTTGTCCCAGGTCACCGGCTCGCCACCGTAAACGGCCATGCCGCCAAGGATCGCCGTCAGCGTGCTGTACGCACCTCGCTCGCCCTCGTTGTACGAACCCGACTATGCCCGCTCGAATCGCCGCAAACAGGTCGTCGTGCCCGGCCTGGAACGGATTGTTCTTCCGACCACGGTACCGCCACTTTGTCTCGCCCGACTGCAGACTGCCGCCGGTGATGTTGGCGTAACCCTTGGAACCGTGAGCGTGCTCCGAGACACTGTTCCAGTCACACCGCATCGAGACGATGTCGCCGATCGCTCGGTCCTTGAGACGCTTGATCGTCTCGAGATAGCTGTACTGGTGATGCCGTTGCAGGCCAACACCCACAGCCAAATCCTTCTTCTTGGCCAACTCGGTCGCGGCCAAAACCTGCCGGATACCCGGTGCGTCGGTGGCGACCGGCTTTTCACAAAACACATGCTTGCCGGCCTCGATGGAGGCCGCGAAATGAGTCGGACGGAAACCCGGCGGAGTGGCCATGATCACCAGATCCACGTCGCTGGCGATCAGCTGCTTGTAGGCTTCAAACCCGGTGAACTGCCGCTCGGGCGGCACAGCCACCCGCTCCTTTCTTGTCCCCACCGAACTAACAATCCGCTTCAGGCTGCGTTCCAACTGGTCGGGAAATGCGTCGGCCATGGCCACCAGTTGCACAGGGCCCTCGGTCGCCAACGCCTGGGCCGCCGCTCCCGTCCCGCCCTCGGGCAACACGCCGGGCAAACATCAGACCATCACTCAACCCTCAAGCCTCAACCCTCAAGCCGACGAGCCAATCCGCTCGGAAAGACACGCCCGTCCAGTTGACTTACTGTGTACACAACACTATCGTTAGGGTCATACACACACCTTTTACGGGCCGGCTGAACAAGGAGAGTGGTGATGCAGGAGAAACTGACGGATATCACGCTGGTGATCGATCGTAGTGGGTCGATGAATGAGATTCGGCTCGATGCCGAAGGCGGCGTCAATGCGTTCATGAAGCAACAGGCCGACGAGGACGGCGACGCACTGATGACGCTGGTCGAGTTCGACACCGAGTACAACTTTGTCGAGCGGGGAACACCGATCGAGGACGTCGGCGGCTACACCTTGCGACCTCGTGGCATGACGGCGTTGCTGGACGCCGTGGGACGCTCGATCAACGAGACGGCCGAACGGATCGAGGCCACTGACGAGTCCGACCGACCGGGGTTGGTCGTGTTCGTCGTCATGACCGACGGCGAAGAAAACTCGAGTGTCGAGTTCACTCGAGACCAGGTTCACGAACTGATCAGCAAGCGGCAGTCGGAAGACGGGTGGCACTTCACCTTCCTGGGAGCCAACCAGGACGCGTTTGCCGAGGCGAGAGGTATGGGGTTTGCCGCGGCCGGAACGGCCAACGTGAACATCAACAAGTTCTACAACGCTCACGACTCCGCATCATCAAAAGTCAAGCGGATGCGAGGCCAGATGCGTCGTGGCGAGAAGGTGTCGAACGACTTCACCGAGCAGGAACGCACCGACATGATGTAGCCGATCGCTCGGGCAACAGGCCGATCACCTCTCGAAATCCACCAGGCCCCTAGTGCTTGTAGATCTTGTGCTGCGGGCGACCCGAGAGGATTTGTTCCTTGCCCCAGTTCGTCACATCGCGAAAGGCATCGCTGCGAATGAAGTCGTTGAAAGCCTGCTCGTCGGACCATTCGCTGGTGATCAGGTACGAGGCGTCGTCACCGACATCTTTCCAGAGAGTCGAGGTGCTATGCCCTTCGGCGGCACGCAGGCTGTCGATCACGGCGGCGAACTTGTCTTCAAAGTCCTGCTGCTTCCCCTCGATGACGTGGTAGTTCATCCCAACAGTGATCATTCTGCCTACTCCCCTGACCTACGTGGTAAAACCTCAACGGCCAATCCCGTCGGTTGGCTCCGAAACTCTATCAACAGCTAACCAGCCTGACAAGAAATCCAAAATACAGCCGGGACTGAAGCACACGCTGTTCACCCTGCCGGGCTGACTGGCGAGCCAGCCATTCCTGGCCCATTTGCCTCATTGCATCTTCCGTTGAACTTTCTTGGCAAGGCGTGCGGCCTCGATCACTCGCCGCTTGTGAGTGCCGCAGGCAATCACCTCGTAGTCGTCGCGTGCCTCGAACTCAAACGAGAGCAATGGCCCGTCGGTGTTGATCACTCGCGCGCGACAGACGACTTGTGCTCCGAGGGGCGTCGCCGCCGTGTGCTCGACGTTGACAACGACACCGACGGTGCTTTCGCCGGGCTCAAGCAGGGGCAACACGGCCTTGCGTGCCGCGTGCTCCAGAAACCAAATCAGCCACGGCGTGCACAAGATGGAGGGCATCCCGTCTTGAGCAAAGTCGATCACGTGCTGCTCACCAACCACGAACGTCTCTTCACCGACCGTGCCGATTTTCAAAACGCCTTGCATGTCTGAACCTCTCTTTGCAGGGTCTTCACTTACTGGGGATCCGGTGAGCACACATCGCCACATTCGGCAGCTGTTTCCTGCTCGAGCATGCCGAACGCCACGCGAGCCGTGGCGCCCGTGACCCCGCTATTGACCGACGCCGTCACCGCGACCAGGGCGTTGAGTTCGTCGTCGGTGAACCCAATGCCACGAGCCTTTTCAACCCGGTTTCGAGTGCAGACCTGGCAACCCCGAGTCATCGTCACGGCCAGGCCGATCAAGTGCTTCTCTCGATCACTCAGCAACTCCGTGCTGTGTGTCTGCTTGATGTGATCTACGATCAAAGTGTCGTCGAAAGCCATCCGGGGCTCCTTTCGAAAAACAGGGTCTGATAATCAATTCCACAAACACCGTACCGGGTTGGCGGGCGTCATAATCAGCGAGTTGACGAGACGCCTATCGCTGGATCTGTGATGAGCCAGATGCCGTCAATCGATTCCCTGGCTTGTCGCCAATTGGGGAGTGCCTACGGCCTTGTCACCGAGCCATGTTCCGCCAGACATCTTCGCCGGGTGCCCTTCGCCCGACAATTCGCCGGATGCCGTCCCCTCGCCACCACGTCCAGCAATCCCAACCAGAAACACTCTCAACACATCTCTCCAAGCTAGGCTACGGAGTCCCCGTCTCACCACCCAACCCGCCCCTGAGCGGCTTCGACGATAGCCAGGATTGCCGCGTGGGTGTACCTGTCTTGATCCTGGAACTTGCAGCATCGCCCGGATTCCCGTTCTTGTGACAGCAGAGTAAGGCTCGACCGAAGCAGTGTCGATAATAAAAGAACGACCAGGGAATAATCCATCGACGTTCATTTTGGATGCCGGAATCCGGGACTCAGCTGCGACAAAAGAAGCAAACACCGTTGCCTGAGCCGGCTAGACATTGACCGAATCCTCACTGTCGGGATACGCTGGCATTCCAGAAACGAACGCGGAACGTATAGTTGCGATACGGCAACCGCTCGGAGGATCACGAATGGCGTCGTCGGAAGATCTGGATCAGGCGGGATCGGTGTTCAACCGTCGCAGTCTGCTCAGAAACAGCAGCGTCGCCGTCGGCGCGTTTGCCTTGCCAACTGCGTTCGGTGGTCCGCAGTTGGCTGATGGAGCTCGCCCGAGTTCCGCTGGTGCGCCAGCCAAACGAGCGATCGTCATCCTGCTTCAGGGCGGGTGTTCTCACCACGACACGTGGGATTTGAAACCCGACGCGCCCGCGGAGATTCGCGGCGAGTTCAAACAGATCGCCACCAGCCTTCCCGGCTACCAGTGCAGCGAGCATCTACCGCTTCTTGCCCAGCGAGTTCACAACTTCAACGTGCTGCGAAGCGTCTACCACGCGACGCCGAGCCACGAGGCGGCGATCCACTGGGTCCTCACCGGCTACAACTATCCCGGCGCGAACACGTCGACGAAGAATCGAAACGACAAGCCGTCGATGGGCTCCATCGTGGCACGAACACTCGGAGCCGGAACGCCCGGTCTGCCGCCGTACGTCTGCGTCCCGGACAAAGGCCAGCTGGGAGACCGCGTCCGGTATGCGTCGTCGCACTTTCTCGGGATGGCCTACGATCCGTTTGAATCGGGAATGCCGCCGTCGGATGCGAAGAGCCCGTTTCAGATGCCGCCCAATCTAAGCCTCACCAAAGCCGTCGACCTCACGCGGTTAGACCATCGACTCAAGCTGTTGGGTGAGCTCGATCAATTTTCGCGATCGCTGGATTCCTCCGGCCTGATGACAGGGATGAGCCAGTTCAACCGCCAGGCCCTCGAAATGGTCAGCAGCGAAGCCACCCGAAACGCGTTCGACCTGTCCCAGGAACCCGAGTCTCTGCGGCAGCGATACGGCAACACGCGAGTCGGTCAGGAAGCCATCCTCGCGCGACGACTGGCCGAGTCCGGCGTCCCGTTCACACTGGTGAATTTTTCCATTAACCAGGACTGGGACACTCACACAAACGGATTTCAGACGCTAAAGAAAACTCGCCTGCCAAACTTCGACCGAGCCATCTCGACGCTGCTTGACGACCTGCAGGAACGAGGCATGCTCGACTCGACACTGGTCGCGGTCATCACGGAATTCGGACGAACTCCGAAGATCAACGGGACCGCCGGCCGCGACCACTGGTCCGACGTGTTTTCGATCGTGATGGCGGGAGGCGGCTTGAAATCGGGCCAGGTGATCGGCACAAGCAACTCCCGCGGCGAAGTCCCACACGATCGGCCGATCCACTACAACGACGTACTGGCCACGATGTACCACCAGCTCGGCGTCCCGACCGATCGAGTGCACTACGACGCAGGCCGCCCGGTCCCGGTCCTCTACAGCGGCAAGCCGATTGACGAGCTGCTTTGAATCTGACGGCAGCTGAAGTCAGCCCTCGTAGGATCAGGATCAGCATGCCCAAGTCGAGAACTTACCCTTTGCTGTCCCGATGATCTAAGAAATCACTCGCTTCTCGCCACGCCCAGACCAACATCCCTTCTCTTCGACGGCCCCGACGCCAGGGGGGGCGTGGTTCGAATCTTGGCGGGTTGAACTCCGGGGCTGGGGTGGGGAGACTGGGGGAGATTCAGGAGACCACCGATGGCCGAGAAGCGACTGACCAGGGTACCGCGACATGAAGAAGGCAAAGGCGGAGTCAAGATAATGAACGGAAGACTGACACTTACGTTGATCTTGGCTGCCTTGCCGGTCTTGCAAACGTCCCAGGTCCCGGCGGGTGAGATTGCGCCGACGGCCAGGAAGGTCTCTTTCAACCGGGACGTCTTTCCGATTCTTTCCAATCGATGCTTCACATGCCATGGCCCGGACTCAAAGGCTCGCAAGGCAGAGCTTCGGCTAGATCGGGCGGACGGCGTAGATGGAGCGTATCGGACTCACGAGGGTACGACGGCGATCAAGCCAGGTTCGCTCAAGGAAAGCCAACTCTGGTACCGCATCACCACAGATGACGTTGACGACGTGATGCCGCCGCCGACCGCTCGCAACAAACCGCTTTCCAAGGAGGAGCAAACGACCATCAAGAGTTGGATCGAAGCAGGCGCCCCTTATGAGCGGTTCTGGTCATTTGTGCCTCCCAGGAAACCGGACACTCCCAAGGTCAAAAACCGTAACTGGAGCCAGCAACCGATCGATCTCCACGTCCTGGCCAAACTTGAATCCCTCGGCCTCCAACCTTCCAGGGAGGCGGACAGGCGAACGCTGATACGGAGGGTCAGCTTCGACCTGACTGGGTTGCCGCCAACTCTTGATGAAATCAAGGAGTTCCTGGCCGACGATCGACCGAGAGCTTACGAAGCCCTCGTCGATCGATTGCTGGCCAAAACACAGTTCGGCGAGCATGTTGCACGCTACTGGTTGGACCTGGTTCGCTTTGCCGACACCAATGGCATGCACAAGGACTTTTACCGGAACTTCATTGCTTACCGCGACTGGGTCATCAGGGCGTTCAACGACAACCTGGGCTACGACGATTTCGTCCGCTACCAGTTGGCAGGTGACTTGTTTCCCAAGCCGACCAACGACCAACTCGTCGCTTCGGGGTTCAGCCGCTTGCACCTCATTATTGACCGCGGTACCGCGTTGCCCGAGGAGAGCTTCTTCAAGAACGTGGTCGACCGGGTCACGGCCGTTGGCACCACCTTCATGGGGTTGACCGTCCATTGCGCGACCTGCCACGAGCACAAATACGATCCACTGACCCAGAAAGATTTCTACTCGCTCTTCGCGTTTTTCAACAACATCGATGCGGCGCCCGAAACCAACGGTCGTCCCAAGAACGGTCTTCAGCCTCCTTTCCTGGCATTGGGAACACCCGAGCAGCACAGGAACCTGCAGCAGCTCGACAAGCAGGTTGCCGTGAGTCTCAAGGCCTTGATGGCTTTGAAAACGAAAGTGGCCGCAGAAAAAGACCCGCAGAAAAAGAAGGCGTTCGCCCGGGAGCTCAAGGCGATGACTGCCAGCTACGAAGCCCTGAAAGGCATGCGTGACCGGCTTGACCGGGAGATGCCGCGGGCGATGGTGATGCGAGAACGCAAGGAGATTCGCCCGACCCATATCCGGATCAGGGGGCAGTACGACGATCTTGGTGAATTGGTTGAGCGGAACACTCCCGAGTTCTTGCCCCCTTTGAAGAAATCCGGGAAGACTGCGACGCGAATGGATCTCGCAGAATGGTTCGTCGATCCCGGTAATCCTCTCACCGCTCGGGTCGCGGTCAATCGCTTCTGGCAGCAGTTCTTCGGAGCCGGCCTGGTGAAGACCTCCGAGGATATCGGGACCCAGGGCGAGGTTCCCGTTTATCCCGAACTGCTCGATCATCTGGCGGTGTCCTTCATCCAATCAGGATGGAACGTCAAGGACCTGGTCAAGCAGATCGTGACCTCCAGGACCTATCGCCAGTCATCGGTTTCCACCCCGGAACAATTCGCCACAGATCCTGAAAACCGGATGCTGACTCGCGGGTCCCGTTTCAGGATGGACGCCGAAATGATCCGGGACCAGATTCTCGCCACCAGTGGCCTGCTCGTGTACACGATGTACGGCAAGAGCGTCAAACCGCCTCAACCGGATGGCCTCTGGAAGTCCGTCACCATGATTGGCGAGCGATTCAAGGCCGATACGGGGGCCGCAGTCCATCGCCGCAGCCTCTACACCTATTGGAAACGCGGTATGCCTCCGCCCCAGATGACCATTCTCAATGCCCCGATCAGGGACGCATGCATCGCCCGCCGCGAACGCACCAATACACCGTCCCAGGCCTTGTTGCTCTTGAACGAAAGCGAATACCTGCGAGCGGCGCGTGAACTCGCCCGAAAAGTCCTTGGCATCAAAGAGACGAGAGCAGGACAGCGTCTGGCATTGGCTTTCGAGACCGTCACCTCCAAGCTGCCGGACGCGAAGGAGCAGCAGATCCTGTCCGATCTCTTGCTGGCTCTCCAGAAGATCTATCTCGAGCAGCCTGAATTAGCGGATGAGATGGGCAGTGGATTGAACCTGAAAACCGCTGAGAAACGGGCGCAACTCGCCGCATGGACCGTGCTGGTCAATGCCCTCTACAACCTCGATATCACCAAGACCCGAGAGTAGCATGCAAGACCCTGTCTCAGAATACGGTGACCTCCAGTCGCGGCGGTCCTTCCTGAGCACCTCCGGCATGGGGCTCGGGGCCGCAGCCTATGCTTCCCTGGTCGCCAAGCGTGCCGTTGCTGCCGATCCCGGCCTGGTCCCCAAGCCCAAGGCAAAACGGATCATCTTCCTGTTCATGGCCGGGGCTCCGAGCCAGGTGGATCTGTTCGATTACAAGCCCGACCTTCACAAGCTCTTTAAGACCGAGTTGCCCCAGTCCATCAGGAAAGGCCAGCGGGTCACGGCGATGACCCGAGGCAAGCAGAAGCTTGTCGCACCATCGACTTTCAAGTTCGCCCGGCAGGGAAAGAGCGGGGTGTGGATGAGCGAACTTCTTCCTCACCTTTCGGCGTCGGCCGACGACCTGTGCCTGGTTCACTCCTTCAATACCAACGCCATTAATCACGATCCGGGTAAGACCTCTTTTTGCACCGGGTCGGAAATCCCCGGGAAGCCGAGCATGGGTGCCTGGCTCAGCTACGGGCTGGGATCATTGAACAAGGACCTGCCAGACTTCGTGGTGATGCCCTCGGCCTTTTGGAGTGGCCGGGTGAACGTCCAGGCGCTCTACTCCCGGCTGTGGGGCAGCGGGTTTCTGCCCTCCAGGCACCAGGGGACTTCCTTTCAGAGCGTGGGCGATCCCGTGTTGTTTCTCTCCAATCCCAAGGGAATCGACGGCAAGGTTCGTCGCAGAATGCTCGACTCGCTTGCCCAACTGAACCGAAAGCACCTTGCGGAAATCGGTGATCCCGAGATCCAGACAACCATCGCCCAGCAAGAGATGGCCTTTCGCATGCAGTCATCCGTTCCGGAGTTAACGGATATTTCCCAGGAGCCAAAGAAGGTCCTGGAAATGTATGGTCCCGAGGTCAACAAGCCCGGATCCTATGCAAGGAATTGCCTCCTCGCGCGGCGGATGGTGGAGAGAGACGTGCGGTTTGTGCAACTTTTTCATCGCGGATGGGATCACCATTCTCGCCTGCCGGACAACATGCGGGGGCAGTGCAGAGACGTCGATCAACCGACCGCCGCGTTGCTCGAGGATCTCAAGTTGCGTGGGCTTCTCAACGACACCCTGGTTGTTTTTGTCGGGGAATTCGGGCGGACCGTGTTTGGCCAGGGCAACATCACCCGCAACAATTACGGCCGCGACCACCATCCCCGTTGCTTCTCGGGATGGCTCGCCGGTGGAGGGATCAAGGGCGGCATGCACTATGGCAAGACCGACGACTTCAGCTACAACGTGGTCGAAAACCCCGTCCACGTGCGGGATCTCCATGCGACCATGCTCCATCTCCTTGGAATTGACCACCGCGAGCTGAGTTTCCCCTTTCAAGGCCTCGACCAGAAGCTGACCGGCGTGGAAGAGGCGCGAGTAGTCAAAGAGATCATCAGCTGACCACCGTCCGACACAGGTGTGCGCGTGGTTCGGATCTGGCGGAGCCGGTACTACGGTCAATCCCCCAGAACACAGAACTACTACTGACCTGAACTTCTCTCATTCGGAGTGGTACAAGATTGGGGGGGTAGGTCACCGGGATGGCGGATTTGCAATCCGACGTAGACCCTCATGGCCCTACGGATGACCTGCCATAGCCTGCAAACGCCGGGTTTGAGAGTGCAGCAAACCCCGAGAAAACACGGGCAG
>CAVOEV010000004.1:0-52199 GCA_963694825.1 Planctomycetota bacterium | reverse complement strand
GATGAAGTTGTCGATTGTCGAGAGTGGCCAGTTTGTGGACAACGTGACCAGTATCACCCCTGGTGCCTTGAAGGGTGGCCTGATGGCGATCGAGCGTCGGCCCGGCCAGGAGCAGGTCTTGACTGGCGGAAGTGACGGGACTCCCAAGCTGTACAAGGTGTTCCGCACGCGGAAGCGGATCATCGGCGACGATTTCAATCACATCCGCAGTTTCCGGCCGATGCCCGGCCGGATCTTCGACCTGCAGTTCAGTTCTGACGGCAAGCAGTTTGTAGCCGGTTCGAGCACGGGCACAGGCGGAGCGGCTCGGATCTACAGCGTGGGCGACTACGACACTCAGGCCATTAATAACAAGGGTGGTTTGGGCGAAGTCCGCCAGCAGATTGTCGCTCGCACGTCGAAGTCACGGCTGGTGCATGAACTTCCCGATGTGACGTCGCCCGTCTTCGCTGTCGCGTATCGGCCCGACGGCAAGCAGGTTGCCGTGGGGGGTTTCGACGGCACGATTCGACTTTTTGACGCTGCGACGGGCAAGTTGGTCAAGGCGTTTGTTCCTGTCAAGGTGACGCGGGTCGTCGCCGTTTCGGCAAAGAAGTAGACTGGGTCGTTGAGGGGCCGCACGTTCGACACGTTCCAGAGAAGTTCAGGGATCCCAAATGACGAGACGAGCCATGTTGAAAGCCCGACCTTCGGTCCGCTTGATGACCCGTGTGGTGTTGACGGCTCAATTGAGCCTGTTGCTGCTCGGGTCGGCTGCGTTGTCTGCCGACAAGCCGGCTGGCGAGGCGGCGGTGGTTTCTGTGGAGACGCTCAGTGCGTATCCATCGAGCCTGACTTTGTCGGGCATCAGAGACAGTCGTCGGCTGATTGTCACGGGCACCGATTCTACAGGCCGAGTCTTCGACGTCAGTAGTCTTGTGACGCTGAGTCCTGGCAGCGACCTGGTGACGATCGATGCAGACGGGTTCATCGTGCCACAGAAGGCGGGTCGCACGACGGTCGAGATCCGACTGGGTGGAAAGTCATTGGACGTGTCGGTGGAGGTCACGTCGCTGGCGGATCATCCGGTGAGTTTTGTGCGCGACGTGATCCCGGCGATCAGCAAGGTGGGCTGCAATGCCGGCACCTGCCACGGGGCTCAGAAGGGCAAGGGTGGTTTCACGCTGTCCTTGCGTGGTTACGACCCGCTGCACGACTACCGTGCACTGGTCGACGATTTGTCGGGCCGGCGATTCAACCGGTCGCGACCCGAGCAGAGTTTGATGCTGTTGAAGCCGACTCAGGGTGTGCCTCACGAGGGCGGGTTCCTGTTCGATGAAGACTCGCGAGTCTACAGCCTGTTGAAGCGTTGGATTTCAGAGGGTTGTCGGTTCGACGCCGCCGAGCGGGTGACTCGGATCGAGGTCTTCCCGAAGAAGCCGTTGCTCGAGACGACAGACAGCCAGCAGCAGTTGATCGTGATCGCTCATTTTTCGGACGGCACCAGCCGCGATGTGACTCGTGACGCGGTTTACGAGACGAGTGATTTTGAGGTAGCGACGGTCAATGGCAGTGGTCGGATCGCCGCAGTGCGACGTGGTGAAGCGGCTGCGTTGGTGCGTTACGAGGGTTTGTACGCGGCGGCTCCGGTGGCGATCATCGGCGACCGTACGGGTTTTGCGTGGGTCGAGTCACCCGAGCGCAACTACATCGACACGTTGGTCAATGCCAAGCTGAAGCGGATGAAGATCCTGCCGTCGGGCACCTGCAGTGACGCCGAGTTTCTCAGGCGCGTCTCAATCGATCTCACCGGGTTGCCTCCAAACGTCGAGGAGATCAAGGCCTTTCTCGCTGACAAGCGTCCTTCGGCGAAGAAGCGATCCGAGAGGATCGAGCAGTTGATTGACAGCTCGGAGTTCATCGAGCATTGGACATTGAAATGGTCGGACCTGTTGTTGGCCAACAGCAAGTTCATCACCGAGAAGGGATCGTGGGCGTTTCGGAACTGGATCCGCCGTGCGGTGGCGACGAACATGCCGTTCGACAAGTTTGTCTACGAGTTGATGACGGCCAGTGGCAGCACGTACGAGAATCCCGCGGCGAACTATTACCGGATTTCTCGCGAGCCGAAAGTGGCGATGGAGAACATGACCCAGGTCTTCATCGGGACGCGATTCCAGTGCAACCAGTGTCACGACCATCCCTTCGAGCGATGGACTCAGCGTCAGTACTACGAGCTGTCGGCCTATTTCGCGTCGGTCGGTCGCAAGGCGGGTCCGGTGCGTGGCGAGGAGATCATTTACTCGTTGTCGAAGGGAATCGACATCAAGCATCCGACGACGGGCGAGACGATTGCGGCTTCGTTCCCGTTTTCGAGTGAACTGGACAACAAGGACTCGGATCCACGGACCCGATTGGCCAGCTGGTTGACTTCGCCCAAGAACCCATATTTTGCCAAGAGCATCGTGAATCGCTATTGGAGTTACCTGCACGGGTCGGGCATCATCGATCCGGTGGACGACATTCGAGCGAGCAATCCTCCGTCGAATCCTCCGCTGCTCGACGAGTTGACTCGGAGGTTTGTCGCCAACGGATTCGATTTGAAGCGGTTGATCCACGAGATGGCATCGAGTCACACGTACCAGCGGACGTTCCGTTCGAACAAGTGGAACCATGACGATGCGTTGAACTTCTCGCACGCTTCGCCTCGCCGCCTGACTGCCGAGCAGTTGTTTGACGCGTTGCACGTGGCGACGGGTGCACCGAGCCGGATTCCTGGAGTCCCGGTTGGTTTCCGAGCCAACCAGATCCCCGACCCGAAGTTCAAGATTGGTTTCCTGGACATGTTCGGGCGTCCGCCTCGGGAGAGTCCCTGCGAGTGTGAACGCAGCAGCGACGTGAGTCTGAGTCAGACGTTGAACATGATCAACGGTCCGACGGTGGCCGATGCGATCATTCATCCCGAGGGTCGGGTGGCGAAGTGGATTGCGGCCAAGGCCACCGACCTGGCGATCGTGCGTGAGGTGTACCTGGCGGTGATTTGCCGACCACCGACCGATGCCGAGTTGAAGCAGGGTGTGGCGTATCTGGCCGAGGTGGGCAACCGCAGCGAAGCGACTCAGGACCTGATGTGGGCGCTGATCAACAGCCCGGCGTTCTTGTTCAACCGTTGAGTTCGCGGTCGACGATCAGGACTCGATATTGAGTTCTTCGATTTTGCGATAGAGGCTTGAGAGTCCAAGTCGGAGTCGTTTGGCGGCTTCTCGCTTGTCGGGGCATTGCCTGAGGACTCGAGCGATGTGCAGTCTTTCGTAGTGCCGCAGCGCGCTACGAAGGTCATCGGCATCGGGGAGAGGTTGTCCGAGTCCGAGGAGTTCGGGTGGCAGGTCTGAGGGTGCGATGGTTTCGTCGTCGCACAGCATCACGGCTCGTTCGATCGCGTTGTCCAGCTGCCGGACATTGCCTCGCCATTCCGACGACATCAGCAATCGCAGTGTCTCTTGGTCGGCTCCGATCACTCGTTTCCCCATCGCCTCGGAGTGTTTCTGGACAAAGAACTGGACCAGTTCGGGGACATCTTCGAGTCGTTCTCGAAGCGGAGGAATCTGCAGTTTGACTCCATCGAGCCGATAGAACAGGTCTTCCTGAAAGCTGCCGCCATCGACTTCTCGGGCGAGGTTCCGGCTGGTCGCGGCGATGATACGAGCTTGAGTGGTTTGAGGATCTGACCCGCCGACGGGCAGGATTTCGTGGTACTCGATTGCTCGGACGAGTCGAGCCTGTGTCGAGAGTGGCAGTTCGGCGATTTCGTCGAGGTAGATGGTGCCTTGTCCGGCTTGCCGGAAGACTCCGGACTCGGGTTCAGCGGATCCGCTGCCGAACAGTTGGCTTTCGAGCAGTTGAGTGGGTCGAGTTCCGCAGTGGACGGCGAGGAATCGGCAGTCGGATCGTGGTCCGGCGCGGTGGATGGCTCGAGCGAACAGTTCCTTTCCGGTCCCGGTCTCACCGACGAGCAGCACATTCGAGTGGGTGTCGGCGACCTTGTGGATCGTCTCGAGCAATCGGCTCAGAGGTTCACTCGACCCGATGATCTCAACCGACTCCTCCTGCCGTTTCAGCTCGCGTCGCAGTGCCCGGTTTTCGCTATTGAGTTCCCGGTGTTGGAACAGCCGTTTCAGTTTGTGTGCGAGGTCATCGAAGATGACGGGTTTGACCAGGTAATCGAACGCACCGGCTCCGAAGGCTTTCACGGCGTTGTCGACGGTGGCGTAGGCTGTGATCACCAGTCCTGCGGTATTGGGGTGTTGTTGGATCAGTTCGCCGAGCAGTTCGATTCCGTCGCCATCTGGGAGTTGCACATCACAGATGGCGACATCGAATCCCGTCTGAAGAAACGGTTCGGTATGAACGAGAGTGCGTGCTGCCAGGACCGACTCGGCCATGGCGACCTCGTACCCTTCGTCGCTGAGGAACTCGCACAGCGACGTGCGGATAATCTCTTCATCCTCGACCACCAGGATTGTCGCCGTGTCATTCGTACCGGTTGCATTCATGTCGAGTGCATTTCTTCGGTCGAGACGCGAGTGGTCCATATCACATCGGGGTGTTTGCGGATATTTTCGCAGCTCAGGCGAACGAGAAAGGTGGTCCCAAGCCGGTCGGACTCGAGCAGTTTAATTTGGCCATCGTCGTTTTGTTCGGTGAGGCTTTTGGAGACGAACAGTCCGAGTCCGGTGCCGGTGGGTTTGGTGGTGAAGTAGGGTTGGAACACGTTGTCTCGGTCGGCGGGGTCGATGCCGTGTCCATCGTCACTTACGGCGACATCGAGCCATCCGTCGTTGAGGGTCGTGGAGATTTCGATGGTGCCTCCTTCGTCGGTGGCGTCCATGGCATTGAGAATGAGGTTGAGGAAGACCTGCACGATTTGGTCTCGGACGATCTTCACCTGCGGCAGCCCTTCGGCGTACCGCGTCACGATCCGTTTCCCCTTCTTTCTCTTGTAGTACTTGGCGATCGAGAGTGCGGCATCGGTCACCTGATGAATGTCGCACAACGCGGCCTCGTGCGAAGCCGGCCGGCTGAAATCGACCAGTTCTCTGAGGGTTCTTTGAATCCGAGCCAACTGGTCGTCGACCATTTCGAGTCGTTCGCGGGTGTAGTCGTCTGTGGGTCGTCGGTTGAGCAATTGGACGAGCGAGCTGATGGCAGCCAGCGGGTTGCCGACTTCGTGAGCGATCCCTGCGGCGAGCAGTCCGAACGCGGCGTGCTTTTCCTGTTGGACGAGCAGTGCCTGAGACTCCTGCAATTCCCGGGTTCGTTCGTCGATGCGTTCTTCGAGCAGTTGCTGGTTCTCCTGCAGGCGGTCGTTGAGCAGAGCCAACCGGCTTCCCACACTCTTGCCCAACTCGGCAAACGCTGTCGACGCCCAGGTAACCCAGCCCATCAGGACGCCCATCAGCACCATCGTGGTCACATCGTCCCGACTTTCGTCGTACAGGCTGAAGGCGAGCAGCCCGAAGCTGATCGCGTGCATCAGGAATGTGATCGAGATGACGGTTGGCGAATAGCGAATGGCACAGACGAGCAGGCTGAGCAGGTAGTAGAAGAGGAACGGGCTGTGCAGTCCCTGGTCGTTGGCGCAGAGCAGGCCGATGAAGACGGCTTCGAGCAGCGAGATGGCCAGAGGCCAGCGACGGAGAAAGACCCGACCGCGGAGGCTCCAGAGCGTATCGAGGATGGCGTAGCCGAGTCCCAGGCCGAGGATGGCGTTGAGCAACAGGCGGTTGTCGTCCTGCAGAACATTGACCAGTACGAAGCCTAACACCAGGCCGAACCAGCGGATCCGCAGCGTGATCGTCTCGGCCGCCAGCTCGAACGCATGACGATCCCGCGGTGCGGCCGGATTGTCTGTCGTTGAGATCGACACGGTGAGGCTCCGGGACGTCCGACCAGCCGAGAGGCCAATCGTGGAAACGAGGCGGGACACGAGACCAGGGGTCAGGATAGAGGTAGGCAGGGAGGCCAGTCCAGAGAGCGGGTCGGTGAGCGGGTCGTGGTGTGCCGCGTATCAACGGGTGTGAAGTCAGAGTCATCTTGATCGAGTCGGGAGCGACCGATATGTTTCTTCGGCTGCGACGTCATGTTGCCTGGGGATGAGTGAGATGGTGAGGTTGGTGGTTGCGGTTCGCGTGGTGGCTCGGGCGGGTGATTCGGTCGAGGCGACCGACCGCCTGGTCTCTGACGGCGTGCTGCCGTTACTGGAGAGTTTCGACACATTGCCGGGATTGTCGATCGCCTTCTCGGCTGGCGTCCCGATCTGGGAGCAGCTCGAGCGGCGTCATCCGATGGTGTCGTCGAAGTTGGGTGGTTTGATCGAGAGTGGCCAGATCGAGTGTCTGGGTGGTCCGGCCTTTGACGTGGTGCTTTCGGGTGTCCCTCGTCGTGATCGGATCGGGCAGGTGGCAGCTGGTTTGGACTGGTCGGAGGCTCGTTTTGGCAAGCGACCCACATGTGGCTGGGTGCCTCATCAGGTCTGGGAACCGACGATGGCCGACGACCTGGTTGAAGCGGGTCTCGAATCGACCATTCTGCTTCCCGACCCGAGCGTGACGACTCGGTCGGCGAATTCGATCCGTTCCGGCTGGTTCTACACCGAGTCGGACGGTCGGCTTTTGGGAGTGTTGCCGGCCGACGAGACATTGGCGAGTTTATTGGAGACGGGTCAGGTTGACGAGTTGCCGGGTCGAATCGAGTCGTCGTGTCATGAACTGGGGGATGGTCCGGTGGTGCTGGCGATCAAATGGACAGCTGACCAGGCGGACGGCGGTTCGTTGGCTCGGTTGCTGAAGTGGTTGTCGGCCGGATCCGATTGGGACCTGGTCACTCCGAGCGGGGCCTTGCGGCAGACGGTTTCTCGAGGCCGTTTCAGTTTGCCGGCGGTCGGCAAGCCGGGTGGCAGTTGGCGGCTGGAGCGGGACCGGGACGCGGTGGCATCGAAGCTGCACGCCCGGCTGCTTGGTGTCAGTCGTCGAGTTGCGATGTCGGTGGCCGACGACGAGCAATCGCGTCAGGCGGTGGCAAGGGCTCGCTGGGGTCTGTATCGAGCCCAGGGAGCGGCGGCATCGGGCGAAGCGGGTGTACCCGGCCCCGAAATGATGGCCCAGGCACGCAGGTTGTTGCTCGAGGCCGAACGGTTGGCCGATCGGATCGGCACAACAGCCGGGGACTCGTCCTCGGCTGGAGTTGTTGCATCGGGTTGGGTCGACGTGTCTGCCGAGGACTTTGGTTTGGAGGGTCGGACGGAGGTACGATTGCAGAGCGAGCGATTGACAGTGTGGCTCGACCCGGTCGACGGACGTGGTTTCCACGAACTGGATCTCCGCGACATAGGTCTGTCGTTACCACTGCTGACGTCGTCGCGACCGGTTGATGGTTCCGTCGGTGGTTCTCACGGCGGCCCGCACGCCTGGTTGCTCGAGCCGGGGACATCTCGCGAGGGGTATCTGGATGGCAGCGGTCGCTTGTTGTCGATGGGTCCGTCGGGCGGGCAGGTTCGGTTGGAGCGGAGTGAAGAGTCGGCGTGGTTGAACTGGGAATCGGATGCCGAGAGTCTGGGCCCTCGGATCGACTGGCGAATTGGGATGGAAGCTGGTCAGGGCGGTCGATTGTTACTCGAGGGCCGGGTTGCGGGTCTGGAGCCCGGTGCGTTGCGGCATTTGTCGGTCGAGTTGCCATTGGGGACTGGGTCGTGTGACGAATGTCACGGTTACGACCGTGCGGGCCAGCGACTGGATGTGTTGTCTCTCGAGGAGTTGCCGGAGTGTGACTGGGTGGGTTTGATCGAAGAGCAAACCGGTGCCGACTGGTCGCTGTGCTGGTTTCCTCGATCGCCAGCGTGGCGACTGCAAGGCCCAACGACGCAGCTGGTGGTACCACACTGGACGTTCGAGGCCGACGAGCGGGGTCGGTGGGAGTTCCGGATCGAGTTGACCGTCGACACATCGGCGGCTCAGGCACGCCAACTGGGGCAGTGGCCTCGCCGCGCGGCGTAGGGGCGTGTTTCCCCTCAGTCGGTTTCGATCCGAGAGCTGTCGAAGGCGACTTCGAAGATGGTGGTCACGCCTTTGCCCGAGGGGCTGTAGCCTTTGCGGATGTGGACTCGCCAGACGAGTGGCCCGTCGAGTTCGTCGATCCCATCGGTTCCGGTCGGCACATACGTTTCGAACGATCCGCCGGGTTTGAGCACTCGGGTCTCGATCCCATCGGCACCTTGGCCTTTCCAGTTCCAGTTGCCTTGGATCGGATTGTCGTGCAGCAAGGTGATCGATTCGCCGTTGCCGGGTCGGATGAAGTTGTTGGCCATCACGCGGTCGTTTTCGTAGAGCCGAGAGAGCATCAGGAGTCGGTCGAGCGGAGCGATGTCCTGGTCGTCGGATGCATTTTCGAATTGCAACCAGAGTTTGAGGACTGGTCCGATCGGTTTTCGAGTCGCTCGCCCGTCGAACTGTTCGAGCGCTTCGAATTCGAGTGCTTCGCGGCTGACGCGAAGTGGAGTGACCCGGATGTGACCGAATCTCGTGGTTTGGCCCAATTCCAAGGTGTGTCCGTCGGGCATCGGGCTGTCGACGGCCACCAGCGTCAGGCTCGGACCCGCTTCGCCAGTCGACCCGGTCGTATCGGCCGGGTCGGGCAGCCGTTCGAGATTGTGGAGCGGTACGTTTTGCAGTTGATAGAACAGCCAGAAACAGGCGAGTGTGACGGCGCTGGCGTAGCTGAGCAGCAGAAGAAACGTGGTCCGTGGCACGGTATCGCGGCGTCGCGATCGCGGCGACCGATCGGCCACCGGTCGGTTGGCGAGGACGTCAACGGCCTGTTCTTCGGCTGGTTGTGCGGTGAAGGTTGGTGGGATGAGTCTTGAGCTGTTATTGGAGTCGAGAGCGACGGTATCGGAGTCTGAAGATTCGGTGGCTGGTTCGTCGAAGATGCTGGCTGTTTTGGTCTGATCTGTCGTTTCGTGCTGATCTGTCGTTTCGTGCTGATCTGTCGTTTCGTGCTGATCTGTCGTTTCGTGCTGATCGCTGCTGCCGTCGTCTGGGGCTGGGCTTGGGCTTGGGTCGAGCGGGAAATTGGGAGCGGTCAGGTGATGTCCGCAATGGGGGCAGGCGACGACGCTGCCGGGTGTTTCGACCACCAGTCGTCCCTGGCACGCTCCGCAGGCAACTTCAAGAGACATCGGGGGATAGCAGTCGAGGGCGGGGCGGGGGGTGGTATCAGGCAGTGGGAGTGGAGTCGTGTGATGTCAGCCGTCGCGGTCGGCGAGTGTTGACCAGTCAATTGTCGCGGTGTCATCGAGTGGAAGCAAGTCGGCTGCCTGGTAGTCGAGTTGTCCGAGGACATCGACGTGTCCGAGCCGTGCGATTGTGCGGGCGTTGGTAGCGGTGGATAGGTCGTTTGGATCGGGAGGTGTTGGTTGATTGAGCAGGATGCCGGCGACTGTCAGGTCTCGATGTCGTGCGGCTTCGAGTGTCAGCAGTGTGTGGTTGATGGTGCCGAGTTGATTTCGGGCGACGATGACGACGGGCCACCCGAGTTCGGAGGCGAGGTCGGCGACGGTCAGGGTATCGGTCAACGGACACAGCAGTCCTCCGACTCCTTCGACGACCAGCAGATCCACCTGGTCGTTCCACCAGAGAGCCCCGGCGGTCAGCAGTTGTTGGTCGACCTGTTGTCCCTGTTGTCTGGCTGCTTCGGGTGGCGCGAGTGGTGCATCGAAGCATTGTGGGCAGATTCGCCGGGCGGGAAACTCGTCTCCGATGGCTTTTTTCAGGATATCGACATCCGACCATCGCCCATTGTGATCAACGCCACTGGCGGCCGGTTTGTAGGCTCCGACGCGGACCCCTTGCCGGAGAAGATCTCGAGCGGCCATCGCGGCAACGCGAGTCTTGCCGACTGCGGTATCGGTCCCGATAAAGAACAGTCCGTGCATTAGAGGTTCTCGGCGCCAATTGACCGGTTTGTGGCATTGGCATAGACTGAAATCCCCACATCTGTCAAACCCCCGAGGCGACCAATTGGCTTGTGCAGCAGGAATAGACTGGTTTTCGAGGAGTTGTCTTGTGCTTGGTATGTGTCGGCGGATCGGATGGAAAGCGTGTGTGTCGGTCGCAGTTCTGGCGATCTTCCAGTGCACGGTGCCAACTTGCGTGTTGGCTCAGCAGGCTGACGACAAGACGGGGAAGGAAGACCACACGCTTTCGAGTCTTCGTGACTCGTGGCCGATCCATGTGACGTACTATCCGTCCCGTTTGAAAGAGAACGCGGCGGTGGTGGTGGTGTTACACAACAAGGGTGGCAGTCGTCTGGTTTGGATCCGCAAGGGCGGTTTGGCCGAGTTGCTTCAGAACCAGGGATTCGCGGTGATTGCTGTGGACTTGAGGAAGCATGGCCAGAGCAAACCGGGAGCCGGGCTGGGTGGTGCGGCGGGTCGCAAGAAGAAGGGCAGCGATACGAAGCTGACTCGATTCGACTACGCGTTGATGGTCAGCAGTGACATGGAGGCGGTCAAGAGGTTCATTTTTTCCGAGCATCAGAAGAAGCGTTTGAACATGCGCAAGTTGGCGGTGGTGGGCGCTGGGATGAGCAGTCCGGTGGCGGTGATGTTTGCCGCCAACGATCATGCCAAGAAGCCTCACGCCGACGCGCCCACACTGGCGGCTCGAACACCCAAGGGCCAGGACGTCCGCGCGTTGGTGTTGCTCAGTCCGCAGGGCAGTCTGCCGGGCATGACGATCAACCGCCCGATGAAGTATCTCAAGGGCCGGGCCGCATTCCTGATCTGCGTGGGCGACCGCAAGTCACGAGTCCCCTTGTCGGAAGCGAACCGGGTCTACAACTATCTGAAACCGATTTCCGATGATCCCGAGAAGCGGATCAACTGGATGAACCCGTTTCCGGTTCAGTTACAGGGGACCGATCTGTTGGGCAAGCGGATCGGTGTCGAAGACGTGGTGGTGGCGTTCTTGAAGAAATTCGTCGGTGATCTGAAGGATCCGTGGCAGGATCGTCGATCACGAGCGAACCGGTAGTCCGAATCTAATCGACGGCCAGTTCACTTTTGGCGTCAGTCCCCACGGCCACGGCTTTCATTTCGACGGTGGTCTCGGTCCGCTTGACGAAATCGTCCCGAGCGTCGGTTTCACGTTTTCTGGAGCGGGTGACCTTGACGCTCCAGCGAGCCAACCCGAATGGGACTTCGCGGCTGAGCCAGATTTCGGACGAGTGTTCCGAGCGGCTGACTCGGCTTTGCAGCGTCTGCGAGCCGATCCACTTGATCGAGTTGATTGCACCGAGGGCTTCGAGGGCGGGGTCTACGGGTTCGCCCGTTTCGGCTCGCAGCACCTTGTAGTGTTTCAGCAGCGAGATGGCCGGGTAGATCTGCAGGACCTTCGTCTTGATCGGCTCTTCCTTGCGGTTCCCCAGCTTGCGATAGCCGCGGATGATTGGCAGGAACGAGACGGGAATCCCATCGGCATCGACGCTTTGATCGTTGACCAGGCTGCCGAAGATCCGCGACTCGGGGATCAGCACCTTGTAGAGTCGTGCTCCACCCGGTCCGGTGTCGAGTCCCTGTTCGCCCGGTTTGCCGGTTTCGACCTTGATCTCGATCCAGCGGCAGGTGACCGGTTTGCCGCGGTAGATTGCTGTCTTGTGTTCCGCGGAGGTCACCAGTGACTTGATCGTCACGTTGCGACGCCAGTTAAACGTCTGGTCGCCGGCCGCGACTCCCGGACGAAACTCGATCTGCTTGTACTCACCCTCGTACCGCACCCATGTCCCGGGTTCATCGGGTAGCGACCAGATCAGTCCCTGAGCGGGCAGCGTGGCGGGAGCGGCCAGCAGGCCGATGAGGACCAGGATCCACGTGCGAAGTGTCGTTCGTGATGTGGTCATCGGGCATCATCCTCGAGAAAAACGCAGTTCCGGCGGATGGGTTGCTGACGAGCCGCTTTGCGGCACGCGGGTCACCCGACCACCTCTCATTGAAGTTTGCCACAACACCTGAGGGTGGGCAAGGTGCTTTCGACAGGGTGGGGACGAGTCGGGTGGGGTCGAAACGATCGGGTGGACTTGGAAACGAGCAGGCCGAACGGGTCTGCCTGCTTGCGGCACTCGAATCGGTCGGCTTATGCTGGTTACAGCGATTCGAGCGATCAGATCCGTTCAGTCTGGACAGGAACACCATGAGCAGCATCAAGCGAGTGAACAGGTTGGGCGTCGTGATCGGGTTGTGCTTTTTTAGCTCGATCTGGATTGCCCGAGTCGAGGCTCAGGAGTCACGTGGACCGTCGCCATTGGGTCAGTACTTCGGGTTTCAGCCGGTCGAGATCTTCAAGTTGGAGCGTCGTTCGGCCAACCTGCTGGCTCACGATATCGACCGCGACGGCCTGGTTGACCTGGTGCTGGCCGACAACAGTCACAGTCGCATCGACTACCTGCATCAACGCAAGCAGAAGCCGGCGAGGGCTGAGGTTATTGATGAGGACGACGATGTCAACGGGATCCGGAGTGACTGGCGGTTCGAGCACCGCAAGATTCCTGTCGATCGGCAGATTTCGGCGATGGTGGTTGGCGATTTCAACGGTGACGGCCGTCCGGATCTGGCCTATCTGGGGTCTCCGAACTACCTGGTCATTCGGTTCCAGCCGAAGGAGGGTGAGTGGTCCGAGACCCTGGAGTTCCGCATTCCCGATTTGAATCCGCTTCGCGGCAACCTGGCGACAGGCGATTTGGACGGCAATGGTCAGAGCGATCTGGTGGTGCTTGGAAAATTCGAAACGTCGGTGTTCTTCCAGTCGAAGGGCAAGCTGAGTTCACCTCGGCAGCTGATGAACACATCGACGCAGCTTGGCTTGGCCACGGTGCATGATCTCGACGGCGACGGTCGCCAGGACTTGTGTTACACGACTGTCGAGTCCCAGAAGCGTTCGTTTTGTGTGAGGTTCCAGGACCCGAAGGGTCGCCTGGGTCCAGAGATACGTCTGAAGCTTCCGGCTCATCGCGACGTCCAGTTGCAGGACGTTGACGGTGTCCGCGGCGGCGAGTTGATCGTGGTCGAATCGTCGACGAACCGTGTCAAGTTGTTGAAGGTCCGCGGCCCCGGCGTCCCTGGCGACGATGACATTCAGGTCGAGCAGAAGCAGTGGCTGATCCAGTACGGGTTTGGTCGTCAGGGAGCATCGCGTACCGAGTCACTCCGCGACGTGGCGACCGGCGATGTGGACGGTGACGGTCGAGTGGACGTGGTGGTATCGGACCCGGCGGGTGCCCGGGTGATCGTCTTCCGGCAACGTCCCACCGGGGGACTCGATCTGGGCACCGCTTTCCCGGCTCTCGAGGACACTCGACATGTGAAGATTGGCAACGTGGATGGTGCAGCCGGGAACGAGGTGGTGGTTGTCAGTGTCAAGGAAAAGACATTGGGCATCAGCCGGATGGCCGACGGTCGTCTCGAGTTTCCTCAGCCACTGCCCGTCCTGGGCGAACCGTTGGCCTGCGAGCTGGTCAATCTGGACGGCAAGCCGGGTCTCGAGATTGTCTACATCGCGAAAGCAGCCGGAGGCAAGTCGGGGCATGTTGTTGCCGGCCTGGCCAGGGGTGCCGACGGGACGCTGTCGAAGTACTCCTTTGGCAAGCTGACCGAAGTTCCCGTGACACTCAAGGGGACGCCACAGTCGCTACTCGCCGTCGACGCCAATCTCGACTCACGAACCGACCTGCTGGTCTTCCAGGACCTCGAACAGCCTCCCGTGCTGCTGATCAGCCAGGCCGACGGATCGCTCGAGGCGGTTTCGACAACCGGCGGCATCCAGTTGGGTGACATCAGTCCGGGCCAGTTGTTTGTAGGACGGCTTGGTCAGCAGTCGATCCTGGTGGCTCAGGAGAAGTTCGCTCGCAACGTCGCATTGACTCCGGCGGGTGGTTGGAAGGTGATCGATCAATACAACGTGAGCGAATCGAAGGCGAAGATTTCGGGTGTGGCCGCATTGGATCTGGACGGATCCGAGGGCAAGGAAATCGTGTTGATCGACACGGGTGTTCAGCAATTGAGAATGATGCGTCGAGAGGGTGAGGGGGGTTTGTACCGGCCGTGGCGTGAGGTGGAACTGGGGACGCTGGCGTACCGCACCAATCGGATTGCCGACCTGGATGGTGACAAGCGTGAGGATTTGCTGCTGGTGGGCAACGGGAAGTTTGCTGTCCTGTACAACGGTCGGCTGAGTCCTCGGGTTGAAGAACTCGCTTCGTACGAACCTCGACGCAAGACGTCGTTGTTCTCGACCACGGTCAGTGGCGATCTGAACGGAGACGGCCGTGTCGATGTTGCGGCGATTGACCGGCGAGCTCACTCGGTCAGCCTGCTCGACCACTCACCTGCTCACGGTCTCCGGCATGCGTTGGACTTTCGAGTGTTCGAGCAGAAGTCGTTCCGTGGTGCTGCCGGGTCCGGCAACGAGCCTCGCGAGGCTATCATCGTCGACGTGACAGGTGACGAACGGCCCGACTTGGTGCTGTTGGTTCACGACCGTGTGCTGGTCTATCCTCAAGACACGCAGGCCGAACCGAAGGCCGATGCCGCCAAGGATTCCGCCGGGGGGCCGGAGCTTAAATAGTGAATCGTGGCAGTCGTTTTGACGAATGCCACAAAATGGGTCAGCCGCTATTCACTATTCAAGTTCTGACTCCAGTTCCTTTTTTTCAGTGCTGCCAGTGGGAACAGTTTTCCTGGGCAGGCGGTTGCCTTGATGTCTCGGTGTCCGAGGATTTGGTTTGTGGGGATCGAGTGGGTTGTTTTGAGGTATTGGATCAGTCGTTGAAGCGAGTCGAGTTGTTTGGTGGTGGGTGGTTGATTCTGGAAGTTTCCGATCAGTGCGATGCCGATGCCGTGTTGGTTATGGGCCTGCTCACCGGCGTGGGCTCCGTGCAGCTGGTCGCGCCAGCGAAAGGTAGGCTGGACGCTTCCGTCGGGCATACCCTTGCCGTTGCCGATCACGAAGTGGTAGCCGATTCCGAGCCACGGCTGGCCGTTGGTTTTACGTCCAAGATGATTGGCGTGGATCGAGGCGACGCTGCCGGCTTCGGTTGCGGTGTGATGCAGTACGATCGAATTCCAGCGGCGCGGCGGTTTTGCGGGTAACCAGGCACGGGGAACCGTGTGGAGTGCGGCCGGAGTCGATTGGGTGTGTGAGGTGTTTGGTGGCTGCCAAACCGATCGTGTGCCGGCGTGGTCCGGGACTCGTGGCGAGTTCAGGCAGCCTGCGACGAGTGCGGCCAGCGTCAACCCGGCGGCAGCGACTGTCCAGAGTGGTTGGCACCAGGCCGAGCGTTTCGGGGCTGAGTGTGTCACCGGGGACTCGTGTGGTGTCGGCGGGGCGGTGTGGTTGCGGGACTGTAGTGTTGGTTTGTGAGTCGTGTCAACCGGCGGAATGCAGCGGCATCAGTCGTCGTGATTTCTGAGTCTTTGGACGGTCGCAACCACTTCATTGACTGCCACGTCGATGTGATCGGAGTTATTGAATCGTCCGAGTCCGAACCGGAGGCTGGCACGTGCGAGTGATTCCGGGACATTCATTGCTGCCAGCACGTGGCTGGGTTCGGGGTCGGCGGTGGTGCAAGCCGACCCGCTACTGACGGCGATGCGTTTGAGTCCGGCCATCAGCGCGTCGCCGTCGATGTTGTCGAATCCCAGGTGGACGTTGCCCGGCAGGCGAAGTTCAGGGTGTCCGTTGAGTGACACACCGGGCAGCCTGGACGTGATACCGTCGACGAGTTGCCTGGCGAGTTGGTCCAGTCGGACAGTTTCGGATTCGATCAACTCACCGGCCAGCCGGCAGGCGGTTCCGAATCCCACGATCAGCGGCACGGGCAGTGTGCCGCTGCGGAGGTGTGATTCGTGGCCGCCTCCTTCGATTTGCGGAGCGATACGGATCCGGTTTTCTGAGCGTCGCACGACGAGTGCGCCGACGCCTTTGGGTCCATGGATCTTGTGAGCGGACAGTGAGAGCAGTCCAACCGGCAGACTCTGACAGTCGATTTCCACTCGACCAAGAGCCTGCACGGCGTCGGAGTGAAAGACGACTCCGTGTCTGGCACATTCTCGAGCGATCCGGTCGACGGGGTTGATGGTCCCCACCTCGTTGTTGGCCCACATGATGCTGACGAGCGTGGTATCCGGTTCGATGGCCGCGGCGACGTGATCGGGGTCGATTTGTCCGTTGTTGTCGCAGCCGATCCGGGTCACTCGGCAGCCATTTCGTTCGAGTCTGAGGGTGGGGTCGAGAATGGAGGGGTGTTCGATTGTCGAGACAACGAGGTGCGGTTGTTGTGAGACATGGACGAGCCCTTTGAGAGCGAGGTTATTGGCTTCGGTCGCTCCGCTGGTGAAGACAATTTCTCGTGGCAGTGCTCCGACGAGTTGTGCGACTTCGGCTCGAGCTATTTCGACGGCATCGGCGGCATCGCGTCCGAACGAGTGGCTGGAGCTGGCGGCGTTGCCGAAGTGTTCTGTGAAGAACGGCAGCATGGCCTCGACCACTCGCGGGTCGGTCCGCGTGGTGGCGTGGTTGTCGAGATAGACGTCAGTCGTATCGTCCGACATGTTGGCTGGGGACCTGTTGAGATCCCTCACTACGCTCGGGAAGACAGGTGTTTTGATGTTTCTGAGAGAACACGGGTTGTTCAACCGCCTGCCGGGTGGTCAAGCTGCCGAGCCGCATGATCGGGGTCAGTCGGACTTGACGGGCAGGTTGGTCTGGATCGCGAGGTCTCTGAGTTGTCGGTCGTCGACGGGTGAGGGTGCACCACTGAGCAGATCGGCGGCTTTCTGTGTCTTGGGGAAGGCGATCACGTCACGGATGTTGTCGTGTCCGGCGAACAGCATCACCCAGCGATCGAGTCCCAGCGCGATGCCTCCGTGCGGAGGAGCACCGTAGCGGAGTGCTTCGAGGAGGAAGCCGAATCGGTTTTCGGCTTCTTCGGATTCGATCCCCAGCAGGTCGAAGACTTGTTGCTGCACCTTGGGGTCGTGGATCCGGATGCTACCGCTGCCGGCTTCGTAGCCGTTACAGATCAGGTCGTACGACTGAGCTCTGACGGAACCCGGGTCGCTGGTGAGTGATTCGAGGTCGTCTTCGACAGGGTGGCAGAAGGGGTGATGTTCGGCGTCCCAGCGGCCTTCGTCTTCATTCCAACCCAGCAGTGGGAAGTCGATGACCCAGGCCATGTTCAGTTCGTTTGAGTCGTAGAGTTCCAATTCGGTTCCCAACCGGTTTCTAAGGGCGGCGAGTGCAGCGGAGGAGACCTTGTCGGAATCGGCGACAAAGAACAGCAGGTCACCGGGTTCGGCGTCGAGTGTTTCGATGATGGCTGTTTGGTGCTCGGCATCGAGGAATTTAGCGATGGGCGAGTCGAGTGCCTGATCGGCGACTCGGAAGAACGCCAGCCCGCGTGCCCCATAATCGCTCACAAAACCGGTCAACTCGTCGATCATCTTCCGGCTGTATTTTTCGGCAGCTCCCCGCGCACAGAGGCCTCGGACTCGACCTCCCGATTCGATCGTCTTCTGGAACACGCCGAACCCGCAGTCCTTGGCGATGTGGCTGATGTCGACCAGTTCCATGCCGAACCGCAGGTCGGGCTTGTCGGTGCCGAAGCGTTCGAGGACATCGGCGTGAGTGAACCGGGGGAGTGGCAGAGTGAGTTTCTGGTTCCGGATTGTCTTGACCAGGTGAGCCATCAGTCCATCGATGATTTCGAGCACATCGTCGCGTTGGACAAAGGCCATTTCGACGTCGACCTGAGTGAACTCGGGCTGTCGGTCGGCTCGAAGGTCTTCGTCCCGAAAGCAGCGAGCCATTTGCACGTACCGGTCGTAGCCGGCGATCATCAGGATTTGCTTGTAGATTTGAGGGCTTTGTGGGAGTGCGAAGAAGCTGCCCGGGTGGACTCGACTGGGCACCAGGTAGTCACGAGCGCCCTCGGGTGTACTGCGGCCGAGTATTGGAGTTTCGATTTCGAGGAAGTCGTTCTGATCGAAGTAATCTCGAGCGGCCTTGGTCATCTGGTGTCGGAGCACGAGGGTGTTCTGGAGTTGATTGCGGCGGAGGTCCAGAAATCGGTACTTCAGCCTCAGTTCCTCGTTGGGTCTTTCGCTGCTCGACGGATCAAATGGCGGTGTCAGACTTTTGCTGAACACATGGAGTCGCGTGGTCTTGATCTCGATCTCACCGGTAGCCAGTTTGTCGTTGACGTTTTCGGACCGGCTGATGACTTCGCCTTCGACCTGAATCACATCCTCACTTCGCAGTGCTCGAGCCATCTCCTGCATCTGCTCGTCACGCGAGAGGTTGAAGACAACCTGTGTGAGACCGTAGCGGTCGCGGAGATCGATGAAGACCAAGCCACGGTGGTCTCGGTAATTCTGAACCCAGCCTCCCAGGGTCACAGTCTGGCCGATGTGTTCCGCTCGCAGTTCACCGCAGGTGTGTGTTCGCAGCATGATGATGTCGGTTGGTGTCGTTGGAGGGGGCGAGTGGGGAGGTTGATCCGGGCGCGTACACGGACAGCGCAGCGGCATCGATTATAGAGGCTGCCGCTGTTGCGGCGAAGGGCGGCTCAGGCCTGGGGGGCGGTGGGGGACGGCTGAGACGTGGTCAGTCGTTGTCGCGTAGTGCGTGTCGATCGTCTGTAAATTTGAGGTAGTCGAGGTAGGTGTTGGCGACCTTGGCTTCCTTGGTGGTGCCGGCGTGAATGTAGAGTCCGTACCGGAGTCTGAGTTTTCCGCCTCGGGTGAGCTTGGCGGGGTTGGCCGGTAGCTTGCCGTTGGTGTAGGCCTTTTCGCCGAAGGGGTTGATCGTGAACAGTCCGTAGTTGCGGACGTGGTACCGCGAGCGTCGGAAGTTGGCCGGGTGGTCAAACAGGGTCATCCCGACGGTTTTGCCTTCGGCGGTGCCATAGTAGTCGATCCAGTTGCTGACGCGTCCCCAGCAGGCGGCGGTACCCATTTTGCCATCGGCGTTGACCACCTTGCCTCCCATATTTTCGCGCAATTCGTTCCTCATCCTGATCCCGAACAGTCCTTCCTTGGTGTCTCCGAACGTGACGGCATCCCGGTGAGCGGTGAAGGTGATGTCGTAGATGAAGAGTCGGTGAGCGTAGATGCTGATCCGTGTGGTTTCGACGACGATGGGTTTGCCGTCGTCCCCGAGCCAATCGTTAGTGACGACCATCACGGCGGGGTTCCCTTTCTTCCTGTCGAGTGAAACTTTCCGGTTGCGGATCTTGCCCTTTTCGGCCCAGAACCTCACCTCGTTGATTTCATCTACCGCGACCCAGACTCCCTTGTGGTGCGGGTGATCTTCCTGATGTTCGAGTGACCGGGTGACGACGGTTCCGTGAGGTCCGCGCACTGGCAGGAAGAACGGTTTGGGCAATTTGGGGCTGGTGTTGTAGGTGGCAAACGGCTGGCCATCGATTGTGACTTCGACCGATTCGGTTGCTCGTTTGAGTTGGACGACGGAGGCGGCTTGGACGTTTGCTGCGGTGTTTACTGCGGTGTTTGCTGCGGTGTTTGCTGCGGTGATGGCGAGCAGTGATGTGACGAGCAGTTTCACGGTGTTTTCCTTATTCACGAGTCTGATTGTGTGTTTGTGAATGTGGTCGGCCTCATTGTGTCTTGGCGGGAGTACGAGGTCGAGTCAGCGGGCGATTTGAGTGGAATGGTGAGTGCGATTGCAGAGGTGGCAGGCCGTGTTTTGTGGGTCTCTTGCATCCAGCAACCAGACTGTTACGGTTGGGAAAATTGTCTCCAGCCGATCGGTTTCCGGCGACGTGGGGACGTTCTCGCGACCCGTTCTGGCGACATTCTGTAGTGCCACGTCGAGACGACATCCAGAAGATCCTGATCATCGGATCGGGTCCGATCGTAATCGGTCAGGCCTGCGAGTTCGATTATTCGGGTGTGCAGGCGTGCAAGGCGTTGCGTGAGGAGGGATACGAGGTGACGTTGGTCAACTCGAATCCTGCCACGATCATGACCGATCCCGAGATGGCGGATCGGACCTACATTGAGCCGATCACCTGGCATTACGTTCAGAAGATCATCGAGGTCGAGCGGCCTGACGCGTTGTTGCCGACGCTGGGTGGTCAGACGGGTCTGAACGTGGCGATGGATCTGGCGCGACGTGGGGTTTTGGACCAGTTGGGTGTCGAGTTGATCGGAGCCAAGGAGCACGTGATTGCGAAGGCTGAGGAGCGTGCGAGTTTCAAGGAGGCGATGGAGTCGATCGGGTTGGATGTTCCGTTGAGCATTGTTGTCCGCAGTCTCGAGGAGGCTCGTCACGCGATCCGCGATCTTGGGTTGCCGATTGTGATCCGGCCGAGTTACACGCTGGGCGGATCTGGTGGTGGGATTGCTTACAACAAGGATGAATTTGAAGCGAAGTTGAAGCGAGGTTTGGAGTTGTCGCCGGTCCATGAAGTGCTACTTGAGGAATCGGTGATTGGTTGGAAGGAGTACGAGATGGAGGTGATGCGCGACGTGGCCGACAACGTCGTGATCATCTGTTCGATCGAGAACCTGGATCCGATGGGGGTGCACACTGGCGATTCGATCACTGTCGCCCCGGCTCAGACGTTGACCGACAAGGAGTACCAGCGGATGCGTGACGCGACGATCGCGTGCATTCGTGAGATTGGAGTCGAGACTGGCGGATCGAACGTTCAGTTTGCGATCGACCCGAAATCGGGCCGGATGGTGATCATCGAGATGAATCCTCGGGTGAGTCGTTCGAGTGCATTGGCGAGCAAGGCGACGGGGTTCCCGATCGCCAAGATTGCCGCGAAGTTGGCTGTTGGTTATCGGTTGGACGAGTTGTCGAACGACATCACTCGCGAGACATCGGCCTGTTTCGAGCCGACGATCGACTACGTGGTGACGAAGATTCCGAGGTGGACATTCGAGAAGTTCCCTGACGCCGACCCCGAGTTGACGATCCAGATGAAGTCGGTGGGCGAGACGATGGCGATTGGTCGAACGTTTCGCGAGTCGTTGCAGAAGGCGTTGCGGGGTTTGGAGATTGGTCATTTCGGGTTGGGGGGTGGCAAGAAGGACTTGTGGGGTACCGAGTGTCAGCCGACTGTCGATCAGATCGAGCAGAAGCTGTCGGTTCCCAACGAAGAGCGGATCTTCTACCTGAGATTTGCGTTGTTGGAGGGGATGAGTGTCGAGAAGATTGGTGAGCTGACGGGTATTGATCCGTGGTTCCTGCACCAGTTGCGTCAGCTGGTCGAGATGGAAGGACAGTTGCGTGAGCACCGGCGGATAGAGGATGTTCCTCGGGAGTTGTTGCGTGAGGGGAAGCGGTTTGGGTATTCGGACCGTCAGTTGGCTGGTTGGTGGGACACGAGCGAGAGCGAGGTGCGTGGTCATCGGAAGCAATTGGGGATCGTGGCGACGTTCAAGCAGGTGGACACGTGTGCGGCCGAGTTCGAGGCCTACACGCCTTACTATTATTCGACGTACGAGGACGAGGACGAGACGCCGGGGAACGCGGACAATCGCCGACGGATCATGATTCTTGGCGGCGGTCCCAACCGGATCGGGCAGGGGATCGAGTTCGACTATTGTTGTTGCCAGGCGGCGTTTGCATTGCGCGAGTTGGGCATCGAGAGCATCATGGTGAACTCGAATCCCGAGACGGTATCGACGGACTACGACACATCGGACCTGTTATTTTTCGAGCCTCTGACGACCGAGGACGTGTTAAACATTTGCGACCGGTTGCAGCCTGACGGAGTGATCGTTCAGTTCGGTGGTCAGACTCCATTGAATCTGGCTCGCGGGCTTGAGGCGTCGGGGGTCACGATTATCGGCACGTCGACCGACATGATCGACGCGGCGGAGGACCGAGAGAAGTTCCAGTCGATCTTGCGGCAATGTGGTTTACGTCAGCCGTCCAACGGAGTGGCGACGACTGTCGAGCAGGCTCGCGGTGTGGCCGAAACGGTCGGGTACCCGATCCTGGTCCGTCCCAGTTATGTGTTGGGTGGGCGGGGGATGGAGATTTGTTACGACGAGACGTCATTGGTTCGGTACATGGCCGAGGCGGTCGAGGCGTCGCCGGATCACCCGGTGCTGATCGACAAGTTTCTGGAGGACGCGATCGAAGTTGACGTCGATGCGATCGGTGACGGCGAGATGACTTTGGTGGGTGGAGTGATGGAGCACATCGAGGAGGCTGGCGTGCATTCGGGCGATTCGGCCTGTGCCCTGCCGCCGTACTCGTTGTCGGCCGAGATGATCGAGGAGATCAAGCGGGCGACGATCGTGTTGTCCGAAGCACTCGAAGTTCGCGGGTTGATGAACATCCAGTTCGCCGTCAAGGACGACAAGCTGTACGTATTGGAAGTGAACCCGCGAGCCAGCCGAACGGTGCCATTCGTGTCGAAGGCCACGGGCATTTCTCTGGCTCGCGTTGCGGCAAAGGTGATGACGGGCAAGAGTTTGAGCGAATTGGGAGTGACCGAAGAGATTGTTCCGGAGCACACGTCGGTGAAGGAGAGTGTGTTTCCGTTCAACCGGTTCGCGGGAGTGGACATCATCCTGGGTCCGGAGATGCGATCGACGGGCGAGGTGATGGGGATTGACGAATCGTTTGCGTTGGCGTTCGCGAAGAGTCAGTTGGCGGCCGGCAACGATTTGCCTCGCGAGGGTCGCGTGTTCATCAGCATGGCGAGTGCACACAAGTCGTTGATGATCGAGCCGGCCCGTCGAGTCAGCGCGATGGGGTTCGAACTGGTGGCGACGTCGGGAACGGCCGAGGTGTTGCGTGAGGCGGGTGTCGAGGTCGAGACCATCAAGAAGCTGGCTCAGGGCCGACCCAACCTGTTGGACTATCTGGCCAACGGTGACATCCAGTTCATCTTCAACACGCCCAGTGGTAAGGGGGCTCGGACCGACGAAGGTAAGATCCGCGCCGCTGCGGTGTCTCACGGAGTCCCCTGCGTGACGACGTTGCCGGGTTGCTTGGCGGTGGTCCGGGCTTTGAAGGCGATGGTCGAGAGCCCGGTGCCGAGAGTGCGGGCGTTGCAGGACTGGATGCAGTCGGTTGCCGACCAGGCCAATGGCGACCGCTAACCGCCGGGTCGATCCAATTCGAGAGCCTGGCAGAGCCGGTTGACTCGATCCTGATCCGTCTCGGCGCCAGCTTGGTCGACCAGCGGGATGTTTCGTTCTCGAGCCAAGCGGCGGATCTGGTCGATTCGGGTCTGGCTGTCGGCGGATGGGTTGGGTTCGGGGGTATGGATGACAACGGCTGCCTTCAGGTCCTGCAACTGGTCGACGAGTTTGGTGAGTGTTTCGGCGAAGTCGGATTCGGCCGACAGGGCGGACGGTCCGATGACCAGGTTGACGACATCGGGGTAGAACCGAGCCAGTTGCCATTCGAGGTTTTCGAGGACTGTTTCGATGGGCGATCCGGGGACCAGGGTATTGACGACCACATCGAGTGGTCGGCGGTGGGTGGTTCGCAGTTCGGCGGCGAACTGGTCGGGGAAGGCGGTTTCGGGTGGTCCGTCGCCGCAGAAGACCCATGTGGCCGGTCGCGGGCCGTTGACCAGTTTCCGGATCGTCGCCAATCCATCCTGTGTCAATGGATCGGGTTCATCGGGATCATCGGGATCATCGGGTTGCTTGTGTTCGGCAGCGTTTGTTTCCAGCCCAACGCGATCATTGTTCGGGTCGGGTTCAGGAGTGTCGGCGTGTGTGGACGGGTCAGTGTCGGGGTGTTGAGCGACTGGGTGTGGGACCAGTTCGGTCACGGCTGCTCCGACCGATTCGCTGGTCTGAACGCTTGGGAGGTTGTCGGTGGCGTGTTGGTCAGTGCGGTTCGCTTCGAGTTCATTCTGCGAGGCATCTCGTGCGGCTCGGGCCAAACGTCGAGCCTGCCGTTCTTCGAGTTCTTCAGCTGCACGCAGGACGAGCATCCGGCGGCGTGACCGCGAGTTGTCAGCCAGTCGGTAGGACGAGCCCATTGGCATCGTGAGGAGTGTCCAGTTGTTGGAGCGACCGGTGTTTGGCTGCGGTGTTTGGCTGCGGTGTTTGGTTCCAGCATAGTCTTCAAATGGGGGTTGGTGCAGTGATTGAACCAACGAAAGTGGGTGGAGAATGCCGATAGAGAGCGAATAAGCCTGTAGTGCACGTTGCGAGCAGGTTGGAGCGTATTCGGGCCATGTCTGAGCTTGGTCCGGGTCGGTTGATGAGGCAGAAAACAGGAGTGGGTGCGATGGCGACTCAGTTTGTCGGCGCACGTTGGTTGGACGAACGCAGGCGACGGCGGTTGGCCGTTGAAGGGGGAGCAGACGAGATGAGTGACGCGACGGCGGAGATCGAGGGCGAGGATGAGTCTGGTGCGGAGACGAGGCCGATCGTGCCTGCGGCATTGAGCATCCGGTCGATTGTGCCTCGATCCGGCTGGTCGGTCTTGGCGTGGTCGCTATTGCTCTTGGGTGTCTGCGACGCGGTGATTGCCGCGGCGTGGTTCCAGCAAAGTGTTCCCGAGCGGTTGCAGGGTCCGTACAAGTTGGTCTTTGGTCTCAATTCGGCGATGGCCGCGACATGGCTGGCCGGTGCATTGCTGGTCGTGGCTGCCCAGATGTCGTTGGTCATTGGTTGGGTTCGCGGCCATTGCCTGACGGATTTCGACGGTCATTATCGAGCTTGGACGCGGGTGGCGATCAGTTGGTTGGTGATCGCCGGCGTGGTGGGCACCGGAGCCCACCAGTCGATGGCTCAGATGCTGCTGGTCCAGTTCGGTTTCGAGACGTTGTGGCAGCGAGAGATTTTGGCGTGGCTGCTGCCACTGGGTGTATTGGTCGCCAGTGTGGCCTGGGTGATGGATGCCGAATTGAAGACCAGCCGTACGGCTCGGTTGCTGATGTGGCTGTCGGCTTCGGCGGCGGCTGGCGGCCTGTTGTTGATGCTCGAGCCGACAGTGATCGACGCTGGCCTGCTTGAGCGGTTTCCCGGTCTTGTGGCTTTCCTGAAGCTCGCCGCGATGGTATCGGCTCCGGGCCTGCTGGTCGTTTCGATGGGCGTATTTCTGAGGCACGTCGTCCACGTCTCGGCCGAACCTGCACCACGCCGCAAGTGGAAGCGGAAGGTGAAGAAGAAGCGAGTGACGAAGTCGGAGGGTGACGAGGCGGACGATGTGAGTGAGGAGTCTCCTGAGGAGGAAGCGGTTGAGGGAGCGGTTGAGGAAGAGGAGGAAGAGGAGGAAGAGGAGGAGTATGGGGCGGGGTATGACGAGTATTCTGTGGAGGAGGTTGAGGAGGTTGAGGAGGTCGGTCATGGGTACGCGGAATACGAAGACGACACGCAGCATGCCTCACATGCTTCGTACGGTTCCGACGACGATGCGCAATACCGGATTGACGAGGCGGATAGTGGGTCGGAACTTGGTGGCGGGTTCCCGGACCCTGACGCTTTGAAGGGTTTGAGCAAGCGAGAGCGTCGTCGTTTGCGGAAGCAGTGGCGTGAGCAGCAGCGTGAGATAGATGCCTAGAGGATAAACCGGCTGAGATCTTCGTCTTGGGTCACTTCTTCGAGTTTATCTCGGACGTAGTCGCCATCGATCTTGAGTTGTCCTTGTCCATCTTCGGGTGCTTCGAAGCTGGCTTCTTCGAGCAGTCGTTCGAGGATCGTGTGGAGTCGTCGAGCGCCGATGTTCTGTGTCGACTGGTTGACTTGGAAGGCAAAGCCGGCGATGGCTTCGATGCCGTCCTTGGTGAACTTCAGTTTGACACCATCTGCGGCGAGGAGTGCCTGGTACTGTCGGGTGAGGCTACTGGAGGGTTCGGTGAGGATCCGGACAAAGTCATCCCGAGTGAGGTCATCGAGTTCGACTCGGATCGGGAACCGTCCCTGCAGTTCGGGCATCATGTCGCTGGGTCGCGAGCGGTGAAAGGCTCCGGCGGCGATGAACAGGATGTGTTCGGTATTGATCGACCCATTACGGGTCTGCACGGTGGTCCCTTCGATCATCGGCAGCAGGTCTCGTTGGACACCTTGCCGGCTGACGTCGGCTCCACCCTTGCCCGATTCTTCGGGCCCACAGATCTTGTCGATTTCATCGAGGAAGACGATGCCATTGTCGGCAGCGAGCTTGACGGCTTCTTCGGCAACGGCATCGTCGTCGAGCAGTCCTTCGATTTCCTGTTCGACCAGCACCTTGCGGGCATCGGAAACGGGCAGTTCGCGATCGTTGGTCTGTTTGGGCATGAAGCGTTCGAGCATATTCTGGACATCGAGGTCGACCTGTTCGAGTCCCATTGTCGAGAAGACCTGAACGGGTGAGGCGGTTTTTTCGATGTGCACATCGACGACATGCTCTTCGAGTTCACCGTTGGCGAGCATTTTGCGGAATTTTTCACGAGTCCGTTCGTGCCGTTCGATGGCCTGGGCTTCTTCTTCGGGGTCTTCGGTGGGCACCCAATCACCAGGCGGGACGAGCAAGTCGAGCAGTCGTTCTTCGGCCCTGGCTGCCGCGTCTTCCTTCACTTCGGCCTGTTTCTGCTCGCGGACCATGTGGATGGCCGAGTCGACGAGGTCTCGGATCATGCTTTCGACATCGCGTCCGTAGTATCCCACCTCGGTGTACTTGGACGCTTCGACCTTGACGAACGGTGCCCCGGTCAGCTGTGCGAGTCGTCTTGCGATTTCGGTTTTGCCGACACCGGTGGGACCGATCATCAGGATGTTTTTCGGGGTGACATCCCGCCTGAGGTCATCGGGCAGCTGCTTCCATCTCCAGCGGTTGCGTAGGGCGATGGCGACGGATCGTTTGGCGGCGTCCTGTCCGACGATATGGCGATCGAGTTCAGCGACGATGTTCCGTGGAGTCAGCTCGGACACGCCAACTCCTCGACCACCACCTGGTCGTTGGTGTAGACATCGATTTTTGATGCGATCCCGAGTGAATGTCGGACGATGTCGGCCGATTTCATATCGGTGTGAGCGACGAGTGCTCGGGCTGCGGCGACGGCGTACTGTCCGCCGGACCCGATGCCGAGTATTCCGTCCGAGGCTTGTACGACGTCGCCGTTTCCGGTCACCAGCAGGCTGTCAGATTCTCCGACCACGATCATCATGGCTTCGAGTCGTCTGAGGACTCGATCGGTTCTCCAATCGCGAGCCAACTCGGTCGCAGCCCGCGGGATGTTTCCGGGGAAGTCCTTCATCCGGGACTCAAAGCGTTCGAGCAGAGCGAAGGCATCGGCGGTGCTGCCGGCAAACCCGACGAGGACCTTGCCATCGAGCAGTTTGCGGATCTTGGTCGTGTCGGCCTTGAGGATGGTGTCGCCGTAGGTCACCTGTCCGTCGCCACCGATCGCCACACTGTCGCCACGGCGGACCGCGAGGATGGTGGTCGAATGAGACTTGGGCATGGGCGGAGGGTGTTCAGGTTGGGGAGGGCGAAACCGAGGGAGTTGGCGTCAGAGTTTGCGGTTTGCTTCAACGGTAGCAATCGGTTGAGGGGGGGACAAGCAGTGGCCTTGGGAGGGGGAACCGTGTTGCCGGGTTGTGATGGAGGGGCATAGAATTGGGTGGTGATGTTCGGGGATTAGAAATGGAAGTGGAAGGAGTGACCGGATGAGTGGCATGACTCGCAGGGCGGCGATGGCGGGGATGTTGGGTGGTGTCGGAGTCTTGGGTGGTTGTGACGGGGCCTTTCAGATGGGTGGTGGCGGTTCGGGCCACGCCAGTTTCCTGGGCCAGACGCCTCCATCGCTGGAAGCCGGCGGCACGTGGTTGAATTCGGACACACCGTTGACGATCGCGGGATTGGCTGGCAGCGTGGTGTGGTTGGAATTCAGTTTTCTGCACTGAGGCGGCTGCCGCGCGATGCAGCCCCAACTGGTCAGTTGGCACGAGAAGTGGTCTGAGGCGGGCCTGGTGGTTATCGAAATCGACAACGGCGGCATGGACAGTCTGGATGCGGTCGAGCAGCACGTTGTGTCGCAGCAGATTCCGTTCACCGTATTGCACGACAAGGGCGGCGTCGTATGTAACCGCTATTCGGTCAGGCTGTATCCATCGGCCTATCTGCTCGACAAGTCGGGAACGGTCATCTGGGAGGGTCACCCGATGGATCCGGCTGCGGATGGAGCTCGGATCGAAGCGGCATTGTCCTGAGTGCCGCGCCGTTTCGAGTCATGAGACCACGAGTCCGTCTCGCAGTCTCAGCGTGGCGTCACCATCTTCGATGTAGCTTTCGTCGTGAGTCACGACGACGACGGTGGTGCCGTGTTCGTCTCGCAGGTTTCTGAGGTACCCGATCACCTCGGCCCCGGTCTCGTGATCGAGTTCTCCGGTCGGTTCGTCGGCGAGCACGAGCTTGGGTTGTTTGAGCAGTGCTCGGGCGATCGCCACCCGTTGTTGTTCTCCGCCCGAGAGTTCTGCGGGTCGGTGTTGTTTCCGGTCGCCGAGTCCGACGTGCTCGAGCAGATCGACGGCTTGTTGTCTGAGCGTGTTGTTGATGCCGATGGGCAGGAAGGGGGCCAGGACGTTTTCCAGGGCACTGAGGTTGCTGAGCAGGTTGAAGCTTTGGAAGACGAACCCGACTTCGTGGCGTCGGAACTGGTCCTGATCGTCACGAGAGAGCTGATCGATTTGGCGACCCCCGACGGTGATCGAGCCAGTTGTGGGTCGATCGAGAGCACCGAGCAGGTAGAGCAGTGTACTTTTGCCGCTGCCGGATGGTCCGAGCACGAACTGGAAGCTGCCGGCCTGGATTGAAGCGGAGATTCCTCGCAGTGCCCGGACGGTGGTCGGGCCGATCGTGAACTCCTTGGTCAGGTTTTCGATTTCGATCGAGTGGTTGGTCGGGGCGTGTTGGTTGTGTTCACCCACGACGGATCGCTTCCATTGGCGAGAGTTTCATGGCCCAGGTGGCGGGGTAGAGTCCGGCCGAAACGCCCAGCAGCGAGCTGAAGCCCATGGCGAAGATCAGCAGTTGTGGGCTGGCGTAGAGTTGAAGTCGATCGGGCCATGTGGTGTTGACGAATTCGGTTCCGAGCCAACCGATCGCGCACCCGAGGACTCCTCCAGCCAACCCCAGCACGGCACTTTCGCATGTAATCAGCAGCATCACATCACGTCGGCTCCAGCCATTGGCCTTGAGGATCCCGAAGTCGATGATCCGTTCCGTGACGCTCATCAGCATCGTATTGATGATCGACAGCACGGCGATCAGCACTCCGATACTGGTCATAACGCCGAGGAACAGGTTGAGGTCCGAGCTGAACTCGTCGAAGCGTTCGGCCCAGTCATCCGCCGTTCTCACCTCAATCGGATCGGCCTTGGATTGGTCGGCTGCGGTGGCTGCGGTGGCTGGTGAGTTGTTGGTTTGACTGCCGCTACCGATCCAGTTTTGGATAGCCAGCAGCAGGTCGATCAGTGGGTTCCCGGTGGTGATCGCCCCGGCGATGTTGCCAGTGGATTGAATCTCACGTCCTCGAAACGTCTCACGAATCCGTTCGGCGAGTATTTCGTTTGGGACGGTCTTATCGGGTTCGACGTAGAAGGCCGACGCGCTGTCTTGTTCGAAGCGTGTCAGTCGTCGCACGACGTCGATGTCGACGATGATCGACACATCGAGCATCAGTTGTCCGCAGTGGTAGATTCCGACGATGGTAAAGCGGTCGCCGTTGATCGTGAGTTGGTCACCGATTGTGACGTCGTGGTCGGTTGCAATTTGCCGGCTGACGACGGTGTGGAGTTTGTGTCGGTCGTTCTGGTCGAGGAACCGGCCTTCGACCATGGCATCTCGGTAGACGTCCTTGTGGAGTTTCTGTCGTTCGGCGATGCTTGTGCCGAAGAGGAACCGTGGTGGCGCGATGACGCGTTGTCCTTCGATCAGATTCACCCTGGCCCAGACTTCAGGATTCACAACCCTCACCCCGTCCATTTCGGCAATCTCGTCGGCCCAGCCTGCCGGGAGTCTCGAAAACAGCGGCAGTGGGGCTCCGGCCTGCATGATGGCCAGTCCGGGAATCCGGCTGAAGGTATCATTGACCATGTGATCGATGCCCTCGGCGACCGAGAACAAGCCGACCATACCGGCGATAGCGACTGACAGACCGGCCAGTGCCAGCAGCGACCTGAGTGGTCGCGAGACAAGATTCTGGATTGCGAATCGCCACATTGTCTCAGGAGAATAGAACGCGTCCCACGATACTGGAAGTGACGCACTACCAGGGACGCCAAACGAATTTACAGGGACCGGCCGAGACTGGCTGGACACGAAGCTGATGACCGACCGTGACTACTACCAGATTCTGGGCATTTCGAGATCCGCGTCCGCGGACGAGATCCAGTCTGCCTACAAGCGACTGTCGTTGAAGTTCCATCCGGACAAGAACCCGGACGATCAGCGTGCGGCCGACGAGTTCAAGTTGGTGCAGGAGGCGTTGGGGGTTCTTGGCGACGAGTCGACTCGGGCGGATTACGACCGATTCGGTCCGGCTTACAAGCAGGCCCAGGCGGCTCGGGCCAGTGGAGGCGGTTTTCCAGGCGGTGCCGGGGCAGGCGGCTTCGATTTTTCGAGTCTCTTTGGTGGCGGCATGGACCTGGGGGGTCTCTTCGGAGGTGGTGGTCGTCAGGGAGCATCGGGGGAGCCGCCTCGGACTCGACGCGGTCAGGATCTGCGAGCCAGGATCCAGATCCCGTTCCAGGTGGCGGCACTTGGAGGCGGTCATGAGTTGCCGATTCAGCCCGAGGGTCCTGGTGGGCGGACCGAGCGATTGACGATCAAGATCCCACCGGGCCTGTCCAGCGGCGAAGTACTCAGGCTGAAGGGCCAAGGCGGCAGCATTGCCGGCGGGCCGTCTGGCGACGTGCTGGTGACCGTCGACGTGGCACCTCATCCGTGGTTCCGTCGCGAGGGCGACAACCTGATGATCGAGTTACCGATGACTCCACAGGAAGCCGTACTGGGTGCTCGGATCGACGTGCCGACTTTGGACGAAGGTCCTGTCGTGGTGACCATTCCGCCGGGTACGTCGAGTGGCACAAAGTTGAGATTGAGAGGAAAGGGCATCATCAACCAGAAGACCGGGGTGTCGGGTGACGAACTGGTCGAGGTGCGGATTGTGGTGCCCGAGGGTCTGTCCGAGTCGCAGCGGGAGTTGTACGGTCAGTTGGCCGAGGCCGAAGCCACTTCGGGGTCGAATCCGAGAAGCAGACTGTGGGGTGAACCGTGACGGATTGGAGTGTGTGCTTGGCGGTGGGGTCTGGGTCTGGGTCTGAGTTGGAGTTGGAGTTGGGTGGGGTCCCGGCCGAGTTGGCCAGGGAGGTGAGTTCGGTGGCGGTGTTGGTGGCGATCCTGGTTGTCGGGTTGCTGGGATTGGCGGCTGTCACGGTGGTGTTGATGATGGGAGGTCGGCTGCGTCGACGTGTGCAGGAGGGATTGCCGCCGAGTGATCGGGCTCCGGATCCGATGTGGCCGTTGCAGGTGCCACCGGCCGACGATGTGGATGGAGGCGAGGGGTCCGAATGACGAATCCTGCTTGCGATCACCGTCTGTCCGCTTGGCGCCGAATCAGGCACCAACGCGATTTCGATCGGATCTATGCCGCTGGTTGCCGGGCTTCGGATTCGAGTCTACTGGTGTTTGCCGACGTGGGGCAGGACTGTCGGGGCACGCGAATCGGTCTGAGTGTTTCGAAGAAGCATGGGAATGCGGTGAGTCGGAACCGTTTGAAGCGATTGCTCCGCGAGGCTTTCCGATTGCAGCAGGCAGACATTCCCGAGGGTCTCGACCTGGTGTTGATCCCACGGCAGGCGAGCGATCCGACTCTCGGGCAGTTCCAGGCCAGCCTGTTGAAGCTGTCGAGCAAGGTGTCGAGCAAGCTGTCTGGCCGAGAATCCGAGGGTTCGCGCTGATGGGTGCTGGGTCACGAGGCTGGTTCGGTTTACCGAGTCGGACCGTATCGTGGTGTTTGATTGGATTGGTGCGAGTGTACCAGTGGACGTTCAGTCCATTGATTGGCCGGCAGTGCCGATTCGATCCGACCTGCAGCCATTACATGATCGGTGCGATCGAGAAGCACGGTCCGATCCGAGGGTGTTGGCGAGGCGTGAAGCGGGTGTGTCGTTGCCATCCGTGGCATCCAGGCGGCGAGGATCCGGTGTAACCGGGACTTGGTGCTCGGCCGGTGGCGCGAGTTTTCGTCCGGTCCGTTTATTCGTCCATCACCTCGGTTTCCTTGGCCGAGGCGAGGCCACTGACTTTGCCTTCTGAGTTCTTGGTCAGGTCTTGGACGTCGTCTTTGGTTTGATCGCGTTGATCTTCGGAGAGCAGCTTTTGTTTTTCGCCCGAGTCGGCGTGTTTGTTGGCATCGCGTCTGACGTTTCGGATGGCGATCCGGGCTTCTTCGGCGAGTTCCTTGACTCGTGCGACGAGTTGTCGTCGTCGTTCGGTCGAGAGTGCTGGTACGTTGAGTCGAACGAGTCGTCCATCGGAGTTGGGTGAGAGTCCGAGTTCACTGGCTTGGATGGCTTTGACGATATCGTTGATGACGCCTGGGTCGAAGGGTCGGATGACGATTTGTTGCGGTTCGGGGACGCTGACGGCGGCGAGTTGTTTGAGTGGAGTGTGGGTTCCGTAGGCTTCGACCCGGAGCGAATCGACGAGTGCGGGTGTTGCTCGGCCGGTCCTGAGCCCCTGCAGTTGTCCTTGGAAGACGGCGAACGCCTTGTCCATGCGATCTTCACAATCCAGTAGAATCTCGTCCTGATCCATCATGTCCGTCCATCGTATTGGTCGTGACCGGCGTGTTGGCGTCCAAGGTACAAGATGCGGACGCCCGTGCAAGGCGATCGGCACCAGGCATCGGGCCTCAGGCATCGGGCGTAGGGATCACGCGTGTGCCAATAGCTTCTCCGGCGATGACTCGTTCGATGTTACCCGTCTTGCGGTAGTTGAAGACGATGATTGGCAGTCGATGTTCCATGCAGTGGTGAACGGCCTGTGCGTCCATGACTTCGAGTCCTTGTCTGAGGAAGTCCTGGTAGGTGATTTCGTTGTATCGAACTGCGTGCGGGTTCTTTTCGGGGTCTTCGGCATAGATGCCATCGACTCGAGTCCCCTTGACCACGACATCGGCTTCGATTTCTCGAGCTCTGAGTGCGGCGGCGGTATCGGTGGTGACAAACGGGCTTCCGGTCCCGGCTGCCAGTATGACGACTCGGCCTTTTTCGAGATGTCGGACACAGCGTCTGCGGATGAAGGGTTCGGCGACGCCTTCCATGCGGATCGCCGACTGCAGTCGCGTGGGGACTCCGGCGTTTTCCAGTGCATCCTGCAGGGCCAGTCCGTTAATCACGGTGGCGAGCATGCCCATGTAGTGTGCGGTGGGAGCGTTGATGGCCTGGCTGACTTCGGCAAAGTGTTTGCCTCGCAGAATATTGCCACCTCCACAAACGATGGCCAGTTGCACTCCGGTCTCGGCCACTCGTCGAATTTGGTCCGAGATCGAGGCCACTTCGGCCATACTGATCCCCGACTCGCCCGTGCGACAGAAGCTGTCGCCGCTGAGTTTCAGGACAACACGTGAGTAAGCTGTTGTTGCGGGTTCCTGCTCGGTCATCGTGTTCGGTCCCGTTGTTGCTAGGTGCCGACGACCCATCGGGTGAATCCAGCGGCTTCGAGTCCACTTTCGGCGAGTACCTGGCTGACGGTTTTGGATTCTTCCTTGACGAACTGTTGTGCGGTGAGCACGCCTTGGTCCTGGTAGAAGACCTTCATCCGTCCGTCGACGATTTTCTCGATAATATTTTCCGGCTTCCCTGTCGCTCGAGCTTCTTCGGAGAGTCGTTCACGTTCTTGTTGCACGGCTTCGTCATCGAGATCTTCGGGGTTGAGTACCGAGGAGTTCATGGCGGCGATGTGCATGGCGACGTCACGAAGGATTCCCGTGTCATTTCCGTCTCCGGCGGCCTGAAACAGGACGCCGGTTTTGCCATCGTGGTGGACGTAACCGTTGGCGGGTCCATCGACTCGAGTCACTTTGGCGAGCACGATTTTTTCGCGGATCTTGTTGACGACTTGTTCGTAGGCTTCGCGGAGAGTGGTTGTCGGTTCTTGTGGCGAGTTTTGATTGAGCAGCAGTTCGGGGCTATCGGCTCCGGGTCCGTTGAGAAGTTGCGTGGCACAATCGTTGGCGAGCGATTTGAACTCGTCATTGTTGGCCACCGGAGCCGATTCGCATTGGAGTTCGATCATGGCGGCGGCGGAGCCGTCCTCGGAGATAGCGATCGCGATGCGACCTTCGGAGGTGGCATTGTCGCCTCGTTTGAGCATCACCTTTTGGTTTTGCTGTTTGAGGATTTCGATGGCCTTGTCCTGATCGCCATCGGCTTCGACGAGGGCGTGTTTGCATTCCATCATCGGCAGGTCGGTCAGTTGTCTGAGCACTTTGACCTGTGCGGCAGTGATATCCGCCATCGAGAGTCTCCTCGGGTGAATTCAGCGTGAGTGCGAAGGCTGTTGTACCTGGAGTATTTTCGTCCGAAGTTCCCGGAGTCATGGCTCGGTCGGCCGAGTGTGCCTCGACGGGTTCGGAAATCGCGGCGTATCGGCCGGCCCAATCAGATCGCAGAGGCCGGGGCAGGTCGGTCTTATCGAATGTGGCAGGACGGGTCCGTCAGCGTGTTGGCACGGCCTTGGGTTCGTCCTTCTTCGCAACGGGTTTTTCTTCGGGCACGAGCGAGCGGCCTTCGGTGATCGAGCTGGCGAGGTGTTCGAGGATGAGTCGAATGGAGCGAATGCTGTCGTCGTTGCCGGGGATTGGCAGGTCGACGGTATCGGGATCGGAATCGGTATCGATGAGTCCGATGACGTTGATGCCGAGGATTCGAGCTTCACGAACGCAGTTGTATTCTCGACCCGGATCGATGACGACGATAGCTTCGGGTAGCCGACCCATATCGCGGATCCCGGAGAGGTTTCGGTGAATTTTTTTTCGTTCTCGAGTCAGGAAACTCTGTCGTTTCTTCGAGAACGCCGCCATCTCCCCGCTCTCTTCCAACGTTTCCAGTTCTTCGAGCCGTTTCAGTCGGCTGCGGATTGTGCGGTAGTTGGTGAGTGTGCCTCCGAGCCAGCGTTCGTTGACGAAGGGCATGCCGCAGGATTCGGCGATTTCGGCGATCGGGCTGTAGGCTTGTCGTTTGGTGCCGACGAAGAGCACGAGGCTTCCGTTGGCGGCGACCTGTTTGAGATATCTCTTGGCCCGCATCAGGCCTCGGATCGTTTCCTTCACATCGATGATGTGAATCAGGTTCCGGCGTCCGTAGATGTAGGGCCGCATTTTCGGGTTCCACCGGCTGGTACGGTGCCCGTAGTGAATGCCAGCTTCGAGGATGTCCTTGACGACGATATCGGCCACGGCAGCAGTCTCCCCAGAACAATCTCTGGATGTGTGGATGGAGGGGTTTGATAACGGGAGAATCAGGAGCGAGTCATCGATCGTAGTCTGTGTTCCTGACTTCGTCAAACCTTTCGGGGCGGCTGGTTGGAGGCCTGCTACGTCCCGGTTTTCTTGGCAGCGGGTTTTGTGTTTTTCGTAGGTGAGGAATTGGTTTTTTTTGTGTTCGAGAGGTCCAGGGCGTTGGTTTTGCTGTTGGCGTTTGCGGTGAGCGGGATTTTCCAGCGAGTCGTCATCAGCTTGCACAATCCGCCTTTTCCATCTCGGCAGACCTGGTACGAGACGGCGACTTCGACGGTGGCCTGGCCGGGAGTTCCGGTCAGGGCCAGGTCGAATGAAGCGTTCGATTCGCCTTGAGGTCGGGCTTTCCGGCGTTTTCCCAGTGCATCAGTGGCGATCACGTCCTGTCCCTTATTGGAGAATGCCCGGTAGATGATGGACGCTTTTGGGTTCAGCTTGAAGCCGGTGGGGATGTCGAGTGGGATTGTGATTGTGAGTGTTTTGCCCGAGTGGATGGTTTGGTTGTTGAGTGTGACGGTGTTGCCTTTTTGGGCAAAGTCGCTGTTGTTGGCGGCGGGTGGAGTGGGAGGTTTCAGGCCAGGGATCTTCAGTTCGGCCAGGGTCGCGTTTTTCAGGTCGACGGTGCAGATGCGATGGTTGTTGGTATCGGCGATGTACAGCGTATTACCTCCGATGGAGACACCTCCAGGTTCAGCGAACCGGGCCGGGTCGAGAGTGGTACCTCGCTTGCCGTTTCCCAGGAACGTTGTGGCCCGTCGCGTTTTCAGATCGATCGTCTTGATCTTGTGGTTGTAGCTGTCGGCGACATAAAGCGAGCCGTTGTGGAAGGCGACGCCGAGCGGGTGTTGCAGTCGGGCCTTGTCGCCGACTCCATCGATGTCTCCGAATTCGAACAGCGTCCGGCCTCGCGGCAGGTCGTGTGCTCCGACGACAGTCGTGACTTGTCCACCGGGGCTGGTATCGACCTGTCGGATCGAGGATCCCTCGCTGTCGGCAACGAACAGGTGCTTGCCGTCGGTGGTGAGAGACGAGGGTTGAGCGAGAGCGGACTGGTTGAGTGGTCCGTCGGTGATATCTTCTCGGCCGGTGCCGGCGAAGACTTCGATGCGGGTTGAGCCGAGTTTGTGCGACCACAGTTGGTGTGGTCCGGCCATGGCGATGTAGAGAGTATTCTTGAGGTGAGCCAGAGCCCAGGGGCTGTTTAGAGCGGTCTGTCGCAGGGGGCCTCCACTGGAGCGGATGCGAGCCTGCCGACCGGTACCGGCCAAAGCCCGGACAGTTTTCTTGGTCAGGTCAACGATTCGGATCATGTGGTTTTCGGTGTCAGCCACGTAGAGTTCGTTGCCGATCAGCACGGTTCCCTGGGGGTGATCGAAGGTCGCGTCGGCATATCTTCCGTTCTGCCGACCGATCGCTCCGCTGCCGATCGTTTCTTTGAGTGTTCCGTCGAGTCCGGTGACGACAATGCGGTTGTGGTTGGTGTCGGTGATGAACAGTCTGCCGCCCTTGTGATCGGCGAGCACTTTGCCGGGGAACTTCAGCGGGCTGGGTTTCAGGCGATGGCTTTCGAGATCGAAGCGGACGGGCGAGCTGTCCAGGGTGCCTTTTTTCTTGTGGTAGTCGACCAGCATGCCGATCAGCTTGTCGAACAGTTCCCGGTTCCCTTCCCCGGGCTGCTGACCCACGTACTTCCCTTCGGGATCGATCAGTGCCAAGGTCGGCCAGCTGCCGACTCCGAACTTGCGCCACACGGTCATGTTGGCGTCGTTGATCACCGGGTGTTCGATTTCGTACCGCAGGATCGCTCGGCGGATTGCCTCGGTGTCCTTTTCGTTGTCGAACTTCGCCGAGTGGACTCCGATGACGACCAGTTCCTTGTCGTATTTCTTTTCGAGGTATTTCAGGTCGGGCAGCACGTGCATGCAGTTGATGCAGCAGTAGGTCCAGAAGTCGAGCACGACGACTTTGCCACGGAGGTCCTTGAGATTGATTTCGGTGCCTGGGCTAACGTTGAGCCATCCGACGCCTCCGTCGAGGCTGGGAGCTGGCGAGAGGTTGGGGAACGGGTTCTCGGTCGCCGACTTCTTATTGCCCTTGTCGGCCGCCTGGGCCAGCAAGTTGTTGTCGCCCAGCGGACCGCCTCGATTCAGCAGCAACGTGCCACCGATGAGCACGGCCAGAATGGTAAACGTGGCAAGGACGCGGTGGGAGAAGCGTACTGAGCGAGACTCGGACATCACGAGAATCGACCTCCTGTCGGTGTTACTTGGTGCTGAAGGCGTGGCGGGGATCCCTGCCATCCAGGGTGGTCCGCTCGGCTGCATCGTATCTCATGTTCCCTGACTCCTGCAATCGGTGCTGCCCGATCCTTGGTGGATTGGTCCCCCGTTGACATAGCTGAACGGGTGGGATTATCGTCGGTAGTTGGAGGAGTTGATCATGACCGATGTCCGAGGTGATCGAGTGGCCGCAGTGGCCAGCGTCATGGCCTGTGTGTTGGCTGGCGTATTGGGATGGACTTCGTCGTCATCGCTGGCTGCCGAGCCGACGTGGGCCGAGAAGATGTTTGACGCGACGTCTCACGACTTTGGTGTCATCCCGGTGACCTCGAAGGTGACTCATCGATTCCAGGTCAAGAATCTCTACCGCGAGACGGTCCACATTTCGGGTGTGAAGACCACCTGTGGTTGTTCGGTTGCCCGGCCGAGTAAGTCGACGTTGGCGAGTGGCGAGGTGTTGACGATCGACGTGACAATGGACATGCGTCGCACTCGCACGCGGGGCGTCCGGAAGTCGGCCGTTCTGACGGTGGTCTTTGATCGTCCGACATTTGCGGAGGTGAAGATTCCGGTCAGTGCCGAGGTCCGCAAGGACCTGGTGATCGATCCGGGATCGGTCGAGTTCACTGGAGTGGATCAGGGTGAGTCGGTGAGTCGAACGGTGGAGGTGCGATACGCTGGCCGTGGCGATTGGTCGATCGAGCGGGTCGAGGTGACTTCGCCTCATCTTTCGGTTCGGGTCGAGGAGACTCGTCGCAAGGAAGCTCGTCGGTTGGGGATCCTGTCGAAGTATCACGAGGTGCATTACGACCTGGTGATCGAGTTGAAGTCGTCGTCTCCGGCGGGCCTGTTGCGTGAGACGATCGTGTTGGTGAGCGACGACAAGCAGGCGTCTCGGATTCCGGTTTTGGTCGAGGCGAGTGTGGAGTCGGACTTCACGATCAGTCCGATGGCCGGTGGAGTGGTGAGCCTGGGATCGTTGGTGCCAGGCCGTGCCAAGCGGATCTCGGTTGTGGTCAGGGGTCGCAAGGAGTTCCGGATCGAGAAGATCGAGGCGGCGAGTTCCAGCGAGGCATTCCGGACCAAGCTGCCCGATTCAAAACGTCGAGTCCACGTGTTGCCTCTGACCGTGACGGCTCCCGATGGAATTTCGGAGCTCCGCGAGACGTTTACATTGACGATTGACGATCGAGACGAACCGTTGGTGTTCACTGTCTACGGTCGAGTGGTGCCGTCGGTAAAACCGTAGTGCGAGGTGGTGCGTCAGTGGCAGGTGCAATCGCACTTCGTTAGGGTGAGCCTTGGTCTGACCTGCTCACTTGCCTCAGAGATGCACTGCACCATGCCCAAGGTACTCAGTACGTCGGTCAACGCGGATGACGGTCCTCACTTCGATCTCCTTAGCGGTGCGGGTTTCGAGATCGAGGCGGTCGATCGCAGTATCGACTTGTTTGTCGAGGCCAATCTGATTGCTCAGTTGGACGGCGTTTCGGCCATTTCCGCCGGCTCGGAACCGTACACGAAGCGTGTGATCGAATCGTTGCCGGACTTGCGAGTGATTTCTCGGAGCGGTGTCGGTTTCGACGCGGTGGATCTGTCGGCTTGTGACGAGGCTGGCGTGGTGGTGACGGTGACCCCTGGAGTCAACCATCACGCTGTGGCCGAGCACACGATTGCGTTGTTGATGGGAGTCGCTCGCGGGTTCCCCGAGCGGCACGATCGAGTGAAGTCTGGCCGTTGGTTCCGCGAAGCGATGCCTCGGGTGATGGGTAGCACGATCGGTATTCTAGGGCTCGGCCGCATCGGCCGTGCCGTGGCCACTCGAGCCGTCGGCCTGGGCATGAACGTACTGGCCTACGAATCGTATCCTCAGATGGAATTCGTCGAGACATGGCGAGTCGAGTTGGTCGAAGAGCTCGACGACCTGATCCCACGCTGCGATTATCTCTCGCTGCATCTCCCGAACATGCCCGAGACGCATCACGTGATCAATTCCGAGCGGTTGGCGAAGATGAAGCCGGGCAGCGTGTTGATCAACACGGCCCGCGGTCCTCTGATCGATGAAGCGGCGTTGATCGAGGCTTTGGCGAGCGGTCCGATGCGTGCGGCGGGTCTGGACGTATTCGAGGTCGAGCCGTTGCCCGAGGACAGTCCCTTGTTGAGCCTCGACAACGTGTTGCTGAGCGGCCATGTGGCTGGGCTGGACAACGAGTCGAGCGAGGGGACTTTCAACATGGTGGCCGACACGATCATCAAGCTACATTCTGGTGAGTGGCCTGCCGAGCGGATTGTGAACATGAACGGTGTGACTGACTGGGCCTGGTAGATCACCAGTGATCAGAGGGTCGGATGGGCGCGATGAACCAATGGCCCGATCGCAATTCGAACGTGGCTGTCTGGGAAGCGGCCCGCGTGATGATCCTCGCCTCTTTGCTCTGGGGATTCGCCCACCAGTCTGACCCGGGAATCGGCTCAACCTGTGTTGCTGGCCGAGACAATGGCCGGGAGTCATTTCAGTCGCGGGTGGAAACGGGACCAGGAGTCTAGTCGGTCATGCCGAAGCTGGAATTCACTCGCAACGAGACTCCGACGATCGGCGTTGAGATCGAGTTGCAGTTGGTCGATCGCGAGACGTTGTCTCTTTCGAGTTCGATCGAGAGGGTTTTGTCCGAGTTGCCTGCCGAGTTGGTGGAGCGGGTCAAGCCGGAGTTGATGCAGTGTTATCTCGAGATCAATTCAGGAGTGTGTCGGACGGTATCGGAGGTAGGAGCGGATTTGCGTGGGACGATTGCGGCGGTCGAGCGAGTGACGGGTGGCTTGGGTTTGGAGTTATTCTGGGCGGCGACTCATCCGTTTTCGAGTTGGCGATCTCAGGAGATCACCGTCAACGACCGGTACTACGAGCTGGTCGAGCTGATGCAGGACGTGGCCCGTCGCCTAGTGACATTTGGTTTGCACGTGCATGTTGGCGTCGACAGTGGCGACAAGGCGGTGATGATTTGTGATCGGCTTCTTCAGCATCTGCCGTTGTTCCTGGCCTTGTCGAGCAATTCGCCATTCTGGGAGGGTCGTAACACGGGATTGCATTCGAACCGATCGAAGATCATGGAGGGTTTACCGACGGCGGGGTTGCCTCACAGGATGAGGAACTGGAGCGAGTACACCTGGCTGGTGTCTCACCTGGTTGACACAGGTTTCATCAACACGATTCGCGAGATCTGGTGGGACATCCGGCCTCATCACTTGTTCGGCACGGTCGAGATTCGCGTCTGCGACATGCCGGCGAATCTCGAGCAGGTATTGTCACTGACGGCATTGATGCAGTGCATGGTGCAGGCGTTGTCGGAGGAGATTGATCGAGGGACGTACCAGTCGGAGTACCATCCGATGATGGTTGAGCAGAACAAGTGGCGAGCGACGCGATTCGGTCCGGACGCCGAGTTGGTCAACAGCGAGGATTTCCAGCAGTATTCCGTGCAGCAGTCGACGGATAGTTTGATCGAGATGTTGCAGCCGACGGCCGAGAGTCTGGATTGTGTGTCCGAGTTGTCGAGTGCGACGAACTTGCCGGGCAACACGGGCAGCCGTCAGCAGTTGTCGATTTTCGAGGAGACGGGCAGTCGTCGCGAGGTGGTGCGTCGGATGCTTGAGTCGAGCCGTTCGCAATGAGTTCTGGCGAGTCGAAGTCCGAGGCGTTGCGAGAGACGGTCGGGGGTTTACCGACGGGCGCGGGCGTCTACCTGATGAAGGACTCGGAGGACCGGGTGATCTACATCGGCAAGGCGGTGAATTTACGTAGCCGCGTGTCGAGTTACTTCACGACTGCAGCGGCGAGTGAGCCACGGACAGCGGGGTTGGTGCCTGAGATCCAGGACGTGGAGGTGATCGAGACCGACAGCGAGGTGGACGCATTGTTGTTGGAGGCTCGGTTGGTCAAGGACATCCAGCCGAAGTTCAACCAGGGGTTGAAGGACGACAAGACGTTTCCGTATCTCGAGATTTTTGTTCGAGAGGATTTCCCTCGAGTCGAGTTCACTCGGACACCATCCGACCGTGGCACCAGGCTTTACGGCCCGTTCACCAATGCGAAGGCCTTGCGTGGTGCGATCGCGGTATTGCAGAGAATTTTCCGGTTCCGCACCTGTTCTCTGGACATCGACGACGGTGACGAACGGTGGCGGTGGTTTCGACCGTGCTTGCTGGCGAGTATCGACCAGTGCACGGCACCGTGCAATCTGCGGATCAGCAAGGAGGATTACCGCCGCGACATTCGTCGGTTGCAGACGTTTCTTGACGGGGGCCGCGTGAAGTTGTTGCGTGAATTGGATCGTGAGATGCAGCAGGCTTCGGCCGAGCGACTTTACGAGAAGGCGGCGAGGATCCGGGACGAGATCGGTGCATTGGAGGATCTGGACCTACGAGGCGATCTCGAACAGCACGCTCAGCCGGAAGTTTTCTACGTCGATCCCAAGCGGGGGTTGGCCGGTCTGAAGCAGATCTTCGGGCTCGACAAGTTGCCTCGGCGGATCGAAGGTGTCGACATTGCTCATTTGCAGGGAGGCGAGACGGTGGCCAGCCTCGTGCAGTTTCTCGACGGACTCCCTTTCAAGCACGGCTACAAGCGATACAAGATCCGTACTGTTGACGGTGTGGACGACTGCGGTTCGATTCGCGAGGTGGTGTCGCGTCGGATGGGCCGGTTGTCGTCCGAGGGCGAAGCGTTTCCGGACATCCTGTTGATTGATGGAGGCAAGGGTCAGTTGAACGCTGCGTTGGAGGCGATGCGGGTGATTGGAGTGGATCCGCCGTTGACGGTGTCGTTGGCGAAGCGAGAGGAGGAGGTGTATGTGCCGGGCGAATCAGAGCCTCGACGCCTCTCACGTCACGGCTTCGGACTCAGGCTGCTGCAATATGTCCGCGACGAGGCTCACCGTTTCGCTCAGCACTACCATCACATACTCCGCCGCAAGAGCACTTTGGGCGAGTAGTGGCGTTTGAGCTGCAGATCGGCATTTTCAATGCGGTGCAAACTCACGGACGATTGCTCGAGCGGCTCGGACACCATCGACGGCCGCGCTAATGATGCCACCGGCGAAACCGGCCCCTTCGCCGACCGGATAGAGTCCATCGCAGCCGGGTGACTGGAACGACTGTCGGTCTCGGACGATTCGCACCGGCGAGCTGCCTCGTATCTCGGGCCCCACCAGCACGGCGTCGGGCAGGAAGGCCTTATGGTACTTGCGGTTGAGTAGTGGCAGCGCCCATCTGATGGTTGAGATGACCGAAGCGGGCAGGATCATTTCAAGCGAGGCGGGCACGGTGCCTCGGACGTAGGACGTTTCAATCCGATCGGCCGGATCGGGTGCTCGTTTCTTGATGAAGTCGGCAGCTCGTTGAGCTGGTGCGAGGTATTCACGTTGTCCCAGCCGGTAGGCGACTGCTTCGAACTGCTGTTGCAGTCGGACCCCGGCCAGCGGGTCGCTGGCTCCGAACTCGTCGGGTTCGACCGTTACCATCAGTCCGCTGCTGGCAAACGGCGTATCGTGCCGCGAATTGCTCATCCCATTGGTACAAAACATCTCGGGCTCGGAAACACTCGGGATAATGTGTCCACCGGCACACATGCAAAACGTGTAGACGTCGCGATTGCCTCGAGCCACCAGGTTGTAGTTGGCCGCCCCGAGCAGTTCGCGGTATTCGGGTCTGGCGTAGGCTTCGGCGTCGATCTGAGCCTGAGGCTGTTCGATGCGAAGTCCCAGTTGGAAGGCACGGGGTTCCATGGGGATCCCGGTTTCCAGGAGCATCTGGTAGGTGTCTCGAGCACTGTGTCCGATGGCGAGGATGGCGGTCGACGTGGCGATCCGGCCCGAGCTGGTTGCCAGGGCGACCAGTTTGCCGTTTTCGATTTCGAGTCCTTCGAACCGACATCCGAACCGATATTCGCCTCCGGCCGCTTCAATCTGCTTCCGGAAGTTCCTGACCACAAACGGCAGCCGGTTGCTGCCGAGGTGTGGGCGTTGTTCCCAGGCGACGGAGGGTTGATTGGAGAATTCGGCAAACTGTTCGAGAACCCAGTCGATGTCTGGTCCCGAGAGTCGGCAGGTGAGTTTCCCGTCGCTGAAGGTCCCGGCTCCGCCTTCTCCAAACAGGTAATTGTCGTCCGGATCGTGATCGCCTCCCGAGTCGAACTCTCGAATGCTACGAACTCGTTCCTTGATCGCCGGTCCGCGTTCGAGAATCAGCGGCTGGTAGCCTCGGGTTGCCAGGAAGTAAGCGGCCAGCATGCCGGCGGGTCCCGACCCGATCACGACCGGTCGATCGTCCAGCGGTTGGTGCCCTGTTTGGGGGTTGTCGAAGGAGTTGGGCAGGTAGAGATCGACGCCCTCGCGTCGTGCGAGTTGTTCGAGTCGGTTGTCCAGATCGGCGATGTCGACGGCGACGGAGTAGACGAACTTGAGATTGTTGCGAGAGCGTCCATCGAGGCTCTTCTTGAGGATTCTCCAGCCGGTGACATCATGGAGATCGACTTGGAGCCTTCGGGCGAGTTCGGGCCCGATGTGCTGTTCGTCGAGAGTCACCGGCAGCTGGACGTTGGTCACCCGCAGTGGCATGAGATGAGGGTCCTTGGTGTTGGCGTGGTCAGCGTGGAGTGGTGGGTGGTTTGAGAAAGTGCACCGCGCCCTGAACCCTGGTTTTCCTCTGGAAGACTCGATCGCCCGCGGTGACATACATGATGTTCCGTTTCGGGCCTCCGAAGACCACATTCGCCAGCGATCCGCGGTGTGGTTTCGAGATCACACCACCCATCCGGCCGGTCGGGTCGAACATTTGCACTCCGGCCGAGGTTGTGACATAGAGTCGTCCGTTGGTGTCGACGGTCATTCCATCGGAGCCTGGTCGAGCTTGTCCGGGCAGCAATCTGAGCGGTTGATAGTATTGTTCTCGATGCGAGAGACTGCCGTCGGGTTCGATGCGGTAGGTCCACAGGTGCGGTTGATTCCGTTCGGTCACGACCAGTGTGCCTTCGCCGGGCCAGAGGATGATTCCGTTGGGGCTGATTCCACAGGCGACCACTCGTTTGTTTCGTTTCGCATCAATGGTCCAGACGCGTCGGCCTGCCGGGTCGGTGACAAACAGTCTGAGGTCACTGGCGACAACCAGGTCGTTGCACGCGATGTCCGAAGCGATGACGGTGTGGTTGGCATCTGAGTCGTAGGCCACCACCTGATTGTCACCGCTTCGGCATCCGTACAGTCGTCCGTCGCTGCCGAACATCAGTCCGTTGGTACGAGCGGTCTGTTCGGCAAAGACGGTGACCTTCCCGGTGTTCGCGTCGATGCGGTGGATGCGATTGTTGGGGATGTCGGTGAAGAAGACATTGCCGTCGCGGTCGACCGCGGGTCCTTCGGTGAACCGGTAGCCGCTACCGACAAGCTGCCAGTGTTCGCCGGGCACCAGGACCTGTGAAAGCGGCATGTCCTGGGCGACGGCAGCAGGAAGTGTCATCAGCAGACAAAGAGCTGCGAGCGAGGCGATGCGGATCATGTGGGGTGCGTCCTGCGAGGCAGTCGAGGATGGCCAGCGAAGCAGGCTGGGCTGGTTCAGTTCTTTTTCGAGCCACCGGCGGTCGGTTCGTTCCATCCTCGCCACAGCCATCTGAGCGAATCGGGCAGGATTGCTCCACCGTGCCGGCCGTTGTGACCACCGGTGCCCATCGCGAATCTGTAGTCGTAGTGTGAGAACTTCAGGGCGGCGGCCATCTGGCGGTTGGCCAGCGGCCAGTTGCCGTGGAGGTTATCGAGATCGTTGCTGCCTTCCTGCAGGAAGACTCGGATCGGTTTCGCCTCGGTCTTGCGGATCAACGCCGGGTAGACGTGGCCACCGCGAATGTTGGTGAAGCTGCCGACATGGCTGAGCACTCGGCTGAAATGATCGGGGCGTTCCCAGGCGACGGTCCAGGCACAGATGCCACCCGAGCTGATCCCACCGATGGCTCGGAGTGCCGGGTCGTTGGTCAGCCGGTATTGCTTGCCGACGTCAGGCAGGATTTCTTCGAGCAGGAACCGGGCATATTGTCCGCTGAGCGTGTCGTATTCGAAGCTGCGATTGCGTCGCGGTTTGCCACCCGCCTTGGTTGCGGGGATGGTACCGGGGTTGAGAAAGATGCCGATCGTCACTGGCATCTCGCCCTTGTGGATCAGGTTGTCGAAGACTGTTGGGACACGGAACGACTGCTTGGTGTTCACGTAGGCTGCTCCGTCTTGAAAAATCATCACCGCGGCTGGAGTCTTGCCGTTGTATTGGCTGGGCACATAGATCCAGGTATCCCGGACGGTGCCGGGGAAGACCTTGGTGCTGGTCCAGTTGTGCTTGGTGACGGTTCCCTGCGGCACGTTGGGCTGGACCATCGAGTCGGGCCCAAGCTTGTAATCGTCTTGTGCGTGGGTTGTTGCGTTGGCGAGCAGGATGAGTGCGAGGGGGACGATGCGGGTGAATATATTGAGCATGTTGTGGATTCCGGTGTGATGTGATCCGCTGGTGGCGTCTGCGTGGCGGAGCCTGACCCTGATGTTAGTGAGTTACTGGCCGAAGAACTTGTGGTCGCCAGGTTCGAAGGATCGAGGTTGCGGCGTGTGCTTGGTGATGATCTTCCAGCTGCGACCGTTTTCGCGGAAGTCCGAGAAGTCTGTCGGTGCGTAGGCGATGTTGAGGTGAGATGTTGAGATCAGCTTACCTCGAGCCTGTTGACTGCGAACGGCCGAATCGAGTGCACCGGTGACCAGCAGTGTCCGTTCGGCCGGGTAGGGTTCTCGGCCGTGGATGAACATGGCCTGGATGGCGTGCGAGAGTCCTTTGAACAGGCAGCGGTTGCCCCAGGGCCCGTTGAACAGCGCAGTCGCCCTGGGCCCGGGTTCTCCTTCGACCTGGCAGGCAAAGTTCCAGCGATTGGCATTGTTGCCGACCTTGAGCACGGTTGCTTTCAGTCCGTCGCGGTATTCCAGCAGGATGGCGTGTGGCTTGGTGTCTTCGTGTCCGGCGATCAGTTGTTGCATCGAGCGAGGTCGTCGATCCAGTTCGGCGAGCATGGCGGCTTCGGCGAGTTCGATGGACCAGCGTCCTTGCCGGGCCGCTTCGAACAGGGCGTCGCCTTCGAGTACCTGCACGCTTGCGATTCCCGTCTCGCCGGCATCACCGCGTGCTTCGACCATGGATTGCAGCACTTCGAGTCCGTGGAAGCCGTACGATTCGAGTTGGCCTCCGTGAATCGCCACGGCTTCGGTGATCCGCGTTCCGCGGGGCAGTTCGAGACCGGGTCGTCGTTGTGCGAGCGGCACCGAGCTACCTGCCAGCAGGGGCATGCCGTGGGTTCGGGCCACGCCGACCATCTCGCGGGCCCAGTCGAACCGATAGGAATAGTGCTTGTCGTTGAACAGTGGGACGAACCGATTGGCCTGTTTCATGACGCCAACTGCCGCGTCAAAGAACCTCTTGCGAGGGTACATTTTTTGTCCGAGTTCATTGAGCGGATAGTCGCCGTGTTCGCCGATCGAGAGCACGGCATCGACGGCCAACGAGTCGCCTCCGACGCACATCGCCTGTTCGATCGAATCGAACAGTGGGACGTCAAACCGCTTGGCTGCCATGCGAGCCATGTCGCCATCGGGGAACTGATCGGCGTAGAACGAAACGATGTCGACGCCCGGATCGACCAATCGGCCTCGAAAGAGGTAGGGTCGAAAGAAGTTCTCGAGGATATTGTAGGCGTGCGAGCGGAAGCGGAACTCGGTGAAGATGGCGGCGACCCGCGGTCGTCGCGGCCGGTTGTTGGCGTGGGCCGGCGAGGTGACCGAGGTGAACAGACCTGGAGCGAGTGCGCAGGCGGCCGAGCGGGCCAGTAGATCGCGGCGTGACAGTTCAGGGACGGAACAGGTCATGTGGGTCTGCGTCCTTGGGGTCGAGCGGCGTGGTGAGTTTGGGACAGGCACCGAGCAGCCGGAGGCGATTGGAGAGCCAACCGCTGGTGGAGGGGGGGTGGGGGCGAGTCATTGTAAGTGGTGCTCATTCCGGCTGCACGTCTGGTTGCTGGTTTGGCTGGCCGTTATGATCACCCGCACGATGACTCTGAGCCCGAAGCAAACGTCTCGACGCGGTGCCGATCACCTGGTGGATGCGCTCCAGACAGCTGGCGTCAGCCAGCTGTTCACTCTTTCTGGCAACCAGGTGATGTCGGTCTTTGACGCGACGATCGGCAGCCGGATCGGGTTGATCCACGTGCGTCACGAGTCGGCGGCGGTGCACATGGCCGACGCCTACGGGCGGTTGACGGGCGAGGCGGGGATCGCCCTGGTGACGGCCGGTCCGGGATTTACCAACACGCTGACGGGAACCTACGTGGCGGCGATGGCCGAATCGCCACTGGTTGTTCTCAGCGGCTGTTCACCCGTTTCACGCGACGGCCAGGGTGCATTCCAGGAAATGTCTCAGGCCGAGATGGCAGGTCAAGTGGCCAAGGCAGCCTGGCGAGCCACTAACTCGGCCGATCTGGGCCACGATCTCTCTCGAGCCATCCGCCTGGCACGAAGTGGACGTCCCGGCCCGGTGCACATCACTTTGCCCGGTGACGTGTTGTCCGAGTGGTCTGAATTGCCTGCGGCCGGGCCGCCAGTTGTCGACGATTTTCATCCGGTCGTCAGCCTGCTGGATCGAGACATCGCCGGTCGAATTCTTGAGTTGTTGAGCGAATCGAGTCGGCCGATGCTGTTGGCCGGACCGGCTTTGGTCCGTGGCCAGGGTCCTGGGGTGCTCGAACAATTCGAGCAGGCCACAGGAGTCCCGGCTATGGCGATGGGGAGTCCTCGGGGCATCAACGATCCGGGCCTGGGGGCATTTGCCGAGCCGTTGGCCGAGGCCGATCTGCTGGTGTTGATCGGTCGCAAGCCCGACGTCGGATTGAAGTTCCTGGAGAGCCCATTTGTATCGCCGGATTGCCGTGTTGTGTTGGTCGACCCCGAAGCGTCGGTGCTCGAGCAGTTCGGCAACCGGTTGGAATCGGCTGGTCGGTTGATTGTTGCGGAGCTGGCCGATTCGGTGCCTGCGATCGAACGATTGGCGATGCTCTGCGACGAGCCGCGGGTCGACTTGTCGGGATGGCGTGACGAGGTGAAGCGTGCGATCGCGCACCGGCCACCGGAGTGGTCGACGCTGGATGTCGAGTCGGGTGCGGGATTGCATCCGGTGCAGGTCGCATTGGCGGTCAACGAGGTGCTGGCGGCGTATTCGGAGCACTCGGAGACGGTCTTCATTTCTGATGGTGGTGAGTTCGGCCAGTGGACGCAGGCGGTGGTTGACTCGACTCATCGACTGATCAACGGCCCGAGCGGATCGATCGGAGCTGGCGTTCCGTTTGCTCTGGCGGCTCGAGTGGCCTGTCCCGAGGCGACGGTGATCGCGACGGTTGGAGACGGGACATTTGGCTTCCATGCGATGGAACTCGAAACGGCCATCCGCAACGACTTGCCGATGGTGATCGTGGTTGGCAACGACGCATGCTGGAACGCCGAGTACCAGATTCAGCTCGACGAATACGGTGCCGACCGGTTGGTGGGTTGCGAGTTGGCCGACACGCGATACGACGAATTGTGTCGATCGATGGGTGGCTGGGGCGAGCGTGTTGAGCGAGCCGAGGAGTTACCTGGTGCATTGCGGCGTGCGATCGATTCGGGTCAACCGGCGGTGGTCGACGTGCGGATCGACCGGGTCAAGGCACCGATCGTTCGGCGTTAGGTGCTGGTACTTGTTACTGGTCGTCGATGTCGGAGGAGTTTTCGCCTAGCATGCCGAGTTGTTCGAGGCGTCGGTAGAGGCGTGGTCGTGTGAGTCCCAGCAGTCGGGCGGCTTCGGCCTTGTTGCCTGACGCACGCTGCATCGCTTGCCTCAGTTGGTTGCGTTCGATTCGCTGCATGACGTCTTCGAGAGGTTCGATCGGTTCCTGGAGTGGACCGCCGACTCGCTGAGCGTCGATGCCGGTGCGGAAGGCGAACGGCAGGTCGTCGGGTTCGATCAGGCCGGAGCCTCGCTCGGATGTGTTTTGAGCCGCCTCGCGGATCACCGAGTTGAGTTCATCGAGGTTGTCGGGCCAGTCGTATTGGCCCAGTGCGGTCCACGAATTTGCCGAAAGGCCTGCGACCTGGACGGCTGCCGTCTGGTTGTGACGTTCGAGAAAGTGTTGAGCCAGGTGTTGGAAGTCGGTCTGGCGATCTCTTAGAGCTGGCAGGGTGATCGTGATCGACGAAACCTGATAGTGAAACTCGGGCAACAGGTCCTCACAGGCAACAGCCTCTTCGAGCGGCCGAGTGGACGAGACCATCAGTCGCAATGGGTGGGTTGTGGCGAGGGTGTCGATGCTGGCGAGCTTGTCGAGCAGCAGCTGCTGAATGTCCCGAGGCAGGCGATCGATGTCGGACAGGAACAGGGCACCGGGTTCCAACACCGCGGCCGCCCCGCCGCGAGTCGACTCGAAGACTCGCGCAATCAACTCGGATTGTTCACTCGGCGGCAGTCGATGCGAGTCGAGAGGGACAAACGAATGGTCTCCCGCGGGTCCCGAGTAGTGTATGGCTCGGGCGGTGTGCTCGCGGCCACTGCCGGTTTCGCCGATCAGGCAGACGCTGGAGTGCGAATTGGCGGCGAGGCGAACCTGTTCCAGGACCCGGTTCATTTGCGGTCCGGAGCCGAGCAGGGAATCCAGGCCGAAGCGTTCGCGGAGCGAGTGTCGCATGGCAGCCAGTTCGGCATGAAGCCGATGTGTTGGCGTTTCGGTTGCTGTTGTCGGTTCGCCCGACGGCACGGGTGTCAGGATGCCCAGGAACCCATCTGCCTGTCCGTCGGCGTCGTTGAGAGGAAAGACGTGGAGCAACTGAGGCAGGCTGTTGCCGTCACGGCAGGCCAATTGGATCGGGATTCCGGCGTCCCGGTGCCGGTCGAGGTCGGGAGGAGGGCAGAGGCTGGCGACCAGCGCGTCGACAGTGCCCGGCTCGAACTCGCTGCTGTAATCGCATCGCCACCCAATCACCTCGTCCGCCGGCCAACCCGTCAGGGTTTCGCACCCGGAATTGAACCAGGCGACAATGCGGTCGGTGTCGAGGACAAAGACTGGAGCTTGGGAACCGGCCAGCCACTTTTCGATTCGTCGTCGGCGTCGGGGCATAGGGAAGAGGGAAGAGGGAAGAGGGAAGAGGGAAGTGTATTTCAGCGAGAGACTCGACCCGAGGTGGCTCCGGCCATCAGTGATTGGATTTCCGTACGTTTTGCGTAGCTGAAGTCGCCTTTGATGGAGTGTTTGAGGCAGCTGGCTGCGGTGGCGTATTGCAGTGCGGTTTCGGGTTCGGCCAGTTCCGGCGTAGTCAGGGCGAAGATCAGTCCACCGGCGAAAGAGTCACCGGCCCCGACGCGGTCGACGATATTTCGAATCTCGTACGGCTGATAGTTCCCATCGGCATCGAGCGGTGCGAAGTGAGTGTGATTGGACTGGGCATCCAGAAGCATCGCGCCCCAGTTGTTGTGGCTGGCCGAGAGGCTTTCGCGGAGTGTGATCGCGACGGTCGCGACGTTGGGGAATTCGGCGACGATTTGTCGAGCGACCGACTGGTAGGCTTCGACGTTGAGTTGTCCGGATTCGACATGGGTTTCATCGGCCTGGATCCCCAGGCACAGGTCGCAGTCTTCTTCGTTGGCGATGACGACATTGATGAAGGGCATCAGTTCTCGGATCGTCTTTCGAGCCAGCTCGACGGTGTCGGTACCGGGTTTCCAGTTCCAGAGTTTCTTGCGGAAATTGAGGTCACAGGAGACGTTGAGTCCGGCTTGTTGTGCGGATTGGACGGCGGCCAGGGCTGCGGCTGCGGCGGCTTGGCTGATGGCCGGAGTGATCCCGGTGATGTGCAACCAGCCGGCTCCGGTCCATGCCGATTCGAAGTCGTACGCGTCGGGATCTTCGAGTGCGATCGCGGTGCCATCGCGGTCGTAGGTCACCGTGCCACCCCGCTGGTTGGCTCCGGTCTCGACAAAGTAGATCCCGAACCGGCCTCGGTCGACTCGACGCAACAACCCGGTATCGACTCCGAACTTTCGCATTTCCTGTTCGAGGCAATCGGTCAGCGGGTTATCGGGCAGTGTACTGAGGAATGCGGATTGCCCGCCCTGGTGTGCGATCGAGACCGCGACGTTGAGTTCTCCGCCGCCGAACGTCGCTTCGAGCCGACCGGGGAGCACTTGTCCGATTCTGAGGAACTCTTCGGGAGCCAGTCGGATCATCACTTCGCCAAATGTCACCACTCGCACGTCTTAGTCCTCGATACTGTCTTGTCGATCTTGTCGATC
>CAVOEV010000003.1:0-56729 GCA_963694825.1 Planctomycetota bacterium | reverse complement strand
CGTGGTGGATTAGCGGCAGGCGGAGTGGGGGTCGGTCTGAGCCTTGCGGAGGCATCAATTGACCTTGGTGATGGCGGGTGCGAGAATTGCTCGCTGGCCACCATTTCTCGCGACGTGATTGTCATGCAAGAGTCCTTCATCCTGATTCCCGGCCGAACCAGCCGGCAGGGCACGACGCTGAACGAAGGCAAGTCGACGGCCGGGTACATCGAGGAAATCAGCACGTTGCAGATGGCGGCCGAGGACATGCAGCGGTTGGAGTTGGAGGATGGGGACCTGGTACGGGTCTACAACGACGTTGGCGAGATAACCGTGCCGTGTAAGGCGGCTCGTGGAGACGAACTGCCGCCGGGGTTGTTGTTTATCAGTTATGGGGACCAGTCGAGTCGACTGATGGGCGGAGACACTCATGGGTCGGGGATGCCCGACAGCAAGGGGCTGGACGTCTTTCTAGAACTAGCCACCGCCCCCACCACCACCGCAGCCCCTTCGAGCGAGTCCCCCGAATGAGCACGCCTGAACCATCCAACACCGCAGCTAGCGCCCCCACCGCCCCCACTGCAGCCACCGCTTCGTCATCGGAGTCGTCATCCGAGTTGAAGGTGATCGAGGATGCGACGTGTACGTTTTGCGGTTGTGTTTGCGACGACATGGAATTGACGGTCGAGGGGAACCGGATCACGAAGGCGAAGAACGCGTGCGTGTTGGGCAAGGCGTGGTTTTTCAATCATCACATTGAGGATCGTCCCGAGGCGTTGATTGACGGCGAGCCGGCCGGTTACGACGCGGCGATGGACCGAGCGGCCGAGATCCTGTTGTCGGCGAAGTTTCCCTTGACCTATGGTCTCAGCGACAGCACGAGCGAGGCTCAGAGGGTGGCGGTGGCGATCACCGACTGGATTGGTGGCATTGTCGACACGACCACCAGTGTCTGTCATGGTCCTTCGGGGATCGCTTTTCAGGGTGTGGGCGAGGTGACGTGTTCATTGGGCGAGGTGAAAAACCGTGCGGATTACGTGATTTTCTGGGGCGGGAACCCGGCCGAGAGTCATCCTCGGCATTTCACCAAGTACAGTCTGATGCCCAAGGGCGAGTTCGTACCTCGTGGTCGGAAGGACCGCACGGCGGTGCTGATTGACGTGCGGAAGACGAAGAGTGCCAAGGCGGCGGATCATTTTCTGCAGGTCAAGCCCCGTCGCGATTTCGAGTTGGCCTGGGCGTTGCGTGCGTTGGCACACGGTTTGGAGCTGGACGAATCGATCGAGGAGACGACCGGCATCAAGCTCGAAAAACTCCACGAAATCATGGACGGCATGAAGCGGGCGAAGTTCGGAGTGATCTTATTTGGCATGGGCGTCACCATGACCCGTGGCAAACATCTCAACAGCGAAGCCATCCTTGCTCTGACCCGCGACATGAACCAGCACACTCGTTGGAACGCCAAGCCGATGCGAGGCCACGGCAACGTGACGGGAGCGGACAACGTGGTGACGTGGTCGACGGGTTACCCGTTTGGGGTGCATTTGGGGAGCGGGTTTCCGAGGTTCAATCCGGGCGAGTTCACTGCTTCGGACGTATTGGCACGAGGCGAGGCGGACGCGGCGTTGATCATCGCCAGTGATCCGATGTCGAATTTTTCACAACCCGCCCGCGACCATCTCGCCAGTATCCCCAGCGTGGTACTCGACCCGAAACTTACGGACACCGCCCGCACGGCCGCGGTCGCATTCACCGTATCGACCTACGGCATCAACACGGGCGGGACGGTGTACCGGATGGACGACGTACCGATCCCCTTGCGACCGGCGTTCGAGTCGCCATTCAAGAGTGACCTGGAGATCCTGCGCGGCATCGAATCGCGGATCCGGAAGATCCAGTTAGCCGACGTATCGTTGGACAAGTCGGACGAGACAGCGGCGGGTGTTGCATGAGTTCGCTGCGGATCACTGGCGGAACGATTTACGATCCGGCCAACGGTGTGGACGGCCAGGTGGGGGACATCTGGATTGTCGACGGTTGCGTGGTCGAGTCGCCGAGCGAGGAGGGTGCGAAGGCCGACAGGACACTGGATGCCACGGGCCTGGTGGTGATGCCCGGCGGCGTCGACATGCACTGTCACATTGCCGGGCCGAAGGTGAACACGGCGCGGAAGATGATTCCTGAAGACAAGCGGACGGCCGACCCGGTTGTGCGAACCCGGTTGACTCGATCGGGAACCGTCGGCAGTGTCCCGAGCACGTTTGCGACCGGGTACCTGTATGCCGGCATGGGCTACACCACCGCGATGGACGCCGCCGTGCCTCCTCTGGGCGCCCGGCATGCTCACGAGGAACTCGAAGACACTCCGATCATCGACAAGGGGTTTTATGTCCTGATGGGCAACAATCACTACGTGATGAAGCAGATCGCGGCCGATGAGCCGGGGTTGCTGAAGGCCTACATCGCGTGGCTGTTGCATTCGACCAAGGGTTTCGCCGCCAAGCTGGTCAACCCGGGCGGTGTGGAGATCTGGAAGAGTGGAGGCGGGAATGCTCGAGGGATCGACGACACGGTCGAGCACTTCGGTGTGACTCCGCGACAGATCATCCGCGGAGTGGCCGCCGCGGTCGACGAACTCGGGTTGCCTCACCCCGTACACATCCACTGCAACAACCTGGGGATGCCGGGCAATCACGCGACGACGATGGAGACGATGACATCGCTCGAGGGGCATCGGGCTCATATGACTCACATCCAGTTCCACAGCTACGACGGCGATCCCGACGATCAATCGACTTTTGGCTCGCGGGTGAGTGAATTGGCCGCGTACGTGAACACTCACGACAACCTGACCGTCGACGTCGGACAGGTGATGTTTGCTCGGACCACTTCAATGACCGGCGACGGACCGCTGGGTTACTTCCTGCACCAGGTCACCGGACGCAAGTGGTTCAGTGGCGACATCGAGATGGAGGCCGGGTGTGGGATCGTGCCGATCGTGTACAAGCAGAAGAGCCTGGTGCACGCTTTGCAGTGGGCGATCGGGCTCGAGTGGTACTTGCTGGTCGATGATCCGTGGCGGATCGCGATGAGCACCGATCACCCCAACGGCGGGTCGTTCTTGGCCTACCCCGAGATCATCTCGCTGTTGATGGACCGCGAGTTGCGTCGTGAGGTCCTGGCCGGGGCGCCTCGGGCGGTCGCAGATCGGTGCACGTTGAAGGAGCTGGATCGCGAGTATTCCTTGTACGAGATCGCGATCATCACTCGGGCCGGACCCGCTCGCATGCTAGGACTCTCGCACAAAGGGCATCTCGGACCCGGTGCCGACGGTGACGTGACGATGTACAGCCCCGACGACGACATTCAGCGGATGTTCGAGCTGCCACGATACGTTGTTAGCCGAGGCGAGGTGGTGGTTGACGACGCTCAGATTGTCCAGGACACGCGAGGTCGTACGTTGCACGTGGCACCCGACTTCGATCTCGATGCGGTCGATGACATCCAAGCCTGGTTCGAAAGTACCTATTCGATCCAGTTTCGCAACTACCCGGTCGGTGATCATTACCTGCTCGATCCACTGGTTGTTCCGACCAGTTGAGCGTTCCAGACAGACCGCCTCTTGCCATTCGGCGACGGCTGAGACAGAATGTTCGTTCAACAATTCCTGTATTCACCTGTCTTCAGTTCTTTTCTTGTGGACCGGCTAACTCCAGCCGTGTCCCGGTACAAATGGAGGATTCGATGGCTACTTCGATACGGATCGGTTTGGGGCTGTTGGTGGCTCTGTTGATGTTGACTGTCAGCTCCAACCAGTTGATTGCTCAGGACTCGCCGGGAGCTGGCGCCGCGGAACAACCGCCGGCGGACACCAAGGCTGGGGAGGACCAGAAGGTTGATATTCCCGAGGGTGCGGAGGAAGCAGAGGCTTCGAAGAAGGATTCCACCCCGCAGGACGATGTGATAACTGGCGACGCCACCGATGCCGGTGCAGAGGTTTCGCCGATGCCGTACTATCTCATTGGCGCCGTCATCGTGATCGGCGTTGTTATCTTCATGATGAAGCGTTCGACTGGCGGCGGCGCTGGTGCCCCCAGCACCCCGAGTGCTCCGGCCGCTCCGCCTGCGTCTGATGCAGGCGACGGTGCAGGTGACGGTGCAGGTGACGGTGGAGGCGACGGTGCCGGTGCAGGCGAATAGTCGGTCAGAGCCTCTGGCTGATGCGGGCCTTGTTTGTTTCGGGTCATCCTGAAGGAGGCCGTGATGAATCCCGCATTACTGATCGTCGTGGCACTGGGGGCCACTCCGGCAGCGGTTGTCGACCAACCGATTCTGGGGCTGGCCCGATGCCATTTTGAATCCGCGACCGGGTCCACTGCGAGTTTGACTCGCAGTGGACTCCGTGACCGGTTTCTCGAGCTGATGAAGACAACGGCACGCAACCATCGTCCTTTGGCCGATCCGGCAGCGGTGGTACCGGCATTGGTCCGATTGGACGAGGACCTGCGACGCACTCGGACGCTGTCCTTTTCCGAACGCCGTCGGAAGCACCTGGCGATTCGGGGGCGGCTGACGGATATCCTGCCACGGTTGCAGAGGAAGCAGCGTGAGTTCACGCGGGTGCGGTCTCGACGACGGCCGACGATACCGGGCAAGTTCCTGGCCGGCCCGGCCGACGAACGGGCGGCCGGCGAGTTGATCTCGCTGATCCAGGATACAATTGCACCGGACAGTTGGGACGTCCGCAGTGGGAAAGGCACGATTCGTTACTATCCCAACTTCCACGTGTTGGTGGTTCGCAACACTGCCGAGGTCCACCGCCAGATTGGCGGGACGTTGAAACAAATCAAGAAATGACAACTACAGGGAGTCGAACAGTGATGATGTCGCATGTGAATTGGTTGCGGTGGAGGCTGCGGTGCGGGTTGGGCCTGGCGGTGTTGTTTCTGGCGGGACTGACGTTGCAGGCTGCCGAGCCCGCTCGCGTGTTGTTTGTCACGCAGAGCAAGGGATTCCGACACGGATCGGTTAATCGCAGGGCGAATCAACTGGCTCCGGCCGAAATCGCCATGACCCAGCTGGGACAGCAGACCAAGCTGTTCACCGTCGACTGTACCCAGGATTGCCAGGCGGACTTCACCGCGGCCAACCTGCAGAAGTACCAGATCGTGATGTTCTACACGACCGGTGTGCTGCCGATCACCGACAAGGACCGCGACTACTTCGTCAACAAGTGGCTGAAGACCAAGGGCCACGGTTACATGGGGTTCCACTCGGCGACGGACACCTACCGCACCAAGAATCCCAGGCACAAGTGGTACCAGGAGATTGCCGGGGGGACGTTCAACGGTCATCCATGGGGAGCCGGCACCACGGTCACGATCAGTGTTCACGATACGTCGCACCCGGCGATGAAGCCATTCGGCAAGGAGTTCCAGATCAAGGACGAGATTTACCAGTACGTCAACTGGGTGCCGAAGAATGTGCGGGTGTTGATGAGCCTGAACATGTCCAAGTGCAATCCGAAGCGGCCCTATCACGTGCCGGTGGCCTGGTGTCGCGAGTGGGGCCAGGGAAAGATCTATTACTCCAACCTCGGCCACAACGGGGCGACCTGGACGAACAAGGTGGTGTTGAAGTCGACCGAGAACGCGGTTCGCTGGATTCTGAACCAAGAGACCGGCGACGCCACGCCGAATCCGGCGGTGTCCAAGGCCGAGGAGGCCAGGGCGAAGGCCGCGGCGAAGTAATTCCCTACCGTCGCGTCAGATTGCCAGGATCTTCAGCAGCCAGTTGCCGATCAGGGCTGCGATCAGTGTCCACGAGAAGGTAAGTTTCAACCACTCCGGGACCGGTTCGGGCAGGCCGTGGGTCTTGAGGTGGTGGAGCAGGAACAGCCGGTAGGGGAACTGGATCCCCATCGCGCAGGCCAGCATCCAGCCGGTGCGATTGAGTTGGAAGGCGTCGGGAAAGTCTCCCGCAGCCATCGCGATGAAACTGCGGGTCAGCCCACAGCCGGGGCACTCGACGTCGAACATGCTGCGACTGGCACACGTTTCGGGCATCGGGATGCCAGGCAACCAGGCCAATTCGATCCGCTGGTCGGTTCGAGTCTTCAGCGACAGGGCCAGCAGGACGACGACCGAGCAGGCGAAGAGGACATTGCGGTGGTGGAGGATTCGTCGTCGCCGCTGCTCGGCGGTTTGGGACGATTCGCGGGAATCAACCGTCGCGACGGATGCGGTCTTCGAGTCGCCCACGGGCAAGCACCTGCTGGGTCCGCGTTCCCGGTCACACCAGTCCCAGGACGGCGACGATTTCGGTTTGGCACGGTCCGCCGGTGACGTGCACGGTACGGGCGTCATCGACGTACACGTTGACTTCGCTGCGGATTCCGAATTCCGGAAGGTAGATACCCGGTTCGATCGAGAAGCACGTATTGCTCATGACTCGACGGAGTTCATGAGTTTCGAGGTTGTCCATGTTGGCTCCGTTGCCGTGGACTTCCTGCCCGATGCTGTGTCCGGTGCGGTGGATGTAGGCGTCGCCGTAACCGGCCGCATCGATCACATCGCGGCAGGCCTGATCGACTTCGAACCCCTGTAGCAGTCGGTCCTGGGCAAACGCATCGGTGACGCATTGGATTGCGGCGTCGCGGGCACGTGCGACGATCGAAAACACGTCGGCGTACGATTCGGGCACTTCGGTCCCCACGAATCCCATCCGTGTCAGGTCGCTGTAGACGCTCCGTGGTTGATCGAGTTTGCACCATTGGTCGATCAGCACGAGGTCGTCTTGTCGGATCTCGGTGTCGGACCCGGTGCCGGTTTCGTAGTGCGGGTTCCCCGAGTGCGAATCGCGGGCAACGATGGGTGGGTGATAGGTCACGGCCTGGTGTTTGCGATAGTGATCCATGATCAGTTGCTGGACGTCGGTTTCGGAGATCCGGCCCCCGTCAGCGGTGGCCGCGGCGATGGCGTGCCAGGCCATGTCGAAGGCCGAGGTGGTAATGGTCTCGGCCTGAAAGTGCATATCCGCCTGGTGTTGGTCCCAGGTCGCTTCGAATCTCTGGACGAGGTCCCCGGACGAGACGACCTGCCCGACGGATTCTCGGACGAGTTCGATGGTCCCGGCATCGATGCGTGACACGTACGGGTTGCCGGCTCGTTGAGCGTACTCGGTGGCGACGGTTCCGAGTCCTTCGAGCAGCCAGGCGAGTCCGGCTTCGAATTCCTGCCAGGCCAGGTAGACGCGTGTTTCGCCGGGGATCCTGTCGAGTGCTCCGCTTTCGATACGGTGCACCAGTTTCCGGGGCGGCCCATCGTGTCTCAGGCAACACGCCCAACGTCGACTGCCCGCGTGTTCGCCGTCGAGTCCGAGGACTCGGCGGGCCAGCACGTTGCTGTTGCGGAAGTCGTAAAGCAGCCAGCCGTCGAGTTCGAATTCTCGAAGCGCCTGGTGGATCGGTTCAGGGTCGAACATGCTGCAGGGCGACGCGAGAGGTTCAGGGCGGGACGGGGGAAGGCGGGGTTTACTTGAGAAAGAAGAAGCGTTCGGCGTCCATGACGGTCTTGGGGTCTCGTTTTCTGAGCACTGCGAGGTGTGTCATGGCGTCTTGGACGTGCTTGGGAAGCGTGCTGGCGGTGCTGGTTGCGTCGCCGTTAGCGTCGTTTTTGGGGAGATCCTTGGAGCAGGCGAGCATGTAGCGGACGACGGCTCGTTTGATGGCGGGGACATTGAAGGCCTTGTCGTCGTACATGGTCATCAGTCGATCGTGGATGCTCCAGTCTTTCCAGCGAGCGAGATCGGCGATCACCAGGTCGGCCAGTTCCGGCCGTTCGAGCAGGATTCTCATCGATTGTCTCAACCTGGGCTTGGCAATCCGTCCGTCGGCGTAGCTCCACATGAATCTCAGAGCCTGCATTGCGGCGTAGGTTTCGCTGAAGGGCACCAGTTTCTTGCGTCCCTTGGCATCTTTCAGGATGTTGCCATCCGAGTCGACGAGGTAGAGGTTCTTGAGTTTGAGTTGTTCGATCAGCGGCAGTCCTTTTTCTCCGGCCAAAAGCAGGTATCCGGACATGACTCCATCGATCCCCAGGCGAAATTCTTCGGAGGGAGTCGAGATCATTTGTTGCATGAGTTTGGCGTCATTGGCGTTGCCCGAGAGTCCCAGCAGCAGTCCGTAGAGACCCATACGAGTTTGGGGTGTTTCGGCGTTGCGGATCCAGTGGGCGACTTTTTCGCGTGGGAGCAGATTGCTGACGGCGGCGATGTCCTTGTAGGGTGCGTTGGCGAATTCGGCATAGGCGTCGTCTGAGATCTGCCGGTCGGGGTATTCGAGGAACTTGATGAAGTAGGCCAGTCGTTTGGCGGCTGCGGCTTCGGGCGAGGGTGCCTGGACGATGTACTGGTAGCTGGTCTCGGAGACCGGCAGCGGGCTGCCCCATTCGACTCGAGTCGCCCGACTCCCCAGGAGTAGGAACATGTCGCCTTTCTTACCCGATCGGAACCGGGACAGTCGGACTCGCTGACCTGTCTTGACCGCTCCACGCCCGTTCCGAATCACCTCACGGATCTCGTACGTCGTCTCGGATGGCAACCGCTTCCCATCGACTTCTCGAGCCTTCTTCGCATCGGCCCAGATCACAAGTGCCGCGGCGTCGGCTTGGGAGAGTTGTTCGGCGAGAGTCAGCGAGGGGGCGGCGCAGAAGGGGCAAAGCCGGCAGACGGCGTCGGCCGAGGCGGGTGCTGTCAGGAGCGTCGACAGAGCAACGACGGCGAGTGCAATGGTGGCGGGGAGGGTGCGTTTCAGAGTCATGACATTGGTCTCCGGTGGGACACGCCCGAGTGTCGGACAAGTTGAACGCCGGACGCTCAACGATCGACAACGATTGCGTCGTCGATGCTGTACAACAGTCTACCGTCCTGGATCGTGTTGGCGATATGGAACCGTCCGACGACGTCGAACGGTCGGTTCTGGATGTAGGGTGATGTGACTCCCTTGCGGAGAGCGACTTTGACCAGGTCGTAGATCTTCGGGTTGCGACCAAAGCAGCAGATCTGGTTGTCGCGAGCCAGGACGAACACTTCGACCGGATCCTGGAACGTCGGATACATGAATCCGCGAACGCGGATCCGTTTGCCATCGAGTTGTTTGAGCCATCCGGGCATCCGAGCGGGTGCTGTGGGCGGCACGGGGTCCATGTTGAGCACCTTGAGCAGATCGAAGTCGTCGTAGGAGACTCGCAGAGCCTTGTCGGGTCCGACGACCTGAAAGGATCGTTCCTTGACCAGCAACATGATCTCGCGAGGTTTGGCCGGGGTGGTTGGTTGTGAGAGAGGTTGGCCCGGTGGTTGGGGCTGTCGGCCGGTTCGGTCTTCGGGGAGCGTGGGGCGGAGCGGGTTGACCGGTTCGGTGACGGTTTCCGGATCGGCTGTGGGCATGGCTGGGGGATCTATCGCCGAAGCGGTAATCGGATCGATTTCGGCAGGATTGCCTGTTGGAAGTGGTGGCGACGGAGGGGCTGGTGTGGGTTGTGGTGTGGGGTTGTTGTCGAGAGTTGTGGTGATCGGGTTGTCGACATCTGCGGCGGTCACTTCGCGGTATCCGGCATCACCCTGGTTGTTGCAGCCCGAGTTGGCGAGCAGGCAGCAGAGTGCGACAGTGGTGGCGAGGTGGGTGTTGTGCGTCTGCATCAGAAGTCCACCTTGGCGCGTTTGCAGAAGTCGGCTTCGATCTTATAGATCGGCCGGAGCTGCAGATCGCTCTGAGAACGGATATTGGTGGTTCGAAACGTCCCGGCGACTCCGGTCAGCCCGAGTTCGAGGTCGAAGGTTTCACCGGGTGGCAGGAACACTTCGACCATGTCCGACTGGTTGGGTTGTCTCCCGAAGCAGCATTGCTGATTGTCTTTGACAATGACGAAGCTGTTGAGTCCAACGCGTTGTTTGCCTCGGTACATGAAGCCCCGCAGGTAGACGGGTTTGCCGTTCAATCCAGCGACATCGGGATGGAGCGACTGATTCTCTCCGAGTCCTTTTTGGGAGATATCGGCGGTGAAGTTAACGTCTCGGTATCCATCGGGCACTTCGGTGCTGACGAGCAGAGCGGCCACTGCGATATTGGCCAATGCGGCGACACCGCCCAGGACGACTCCGGTCGCTGCCGTCTTGGTACCACTGAAGGCTCCTTCGGTTTTCCGGATCCTGAGCAGAGTCATCAGCCCGAGCATTCCGGCGGCCAGGCAGACGAAGGTCCAGGCCACGATCGACATCGGGCTGATGCCTTCGGCGAAGTGCCAGACCGGTCCCAGCGACGCCAGTGCTCCGGCCCCGGCAGCCAGCGGAGCCGAGGCCGGGATCGGGCGGTAGACGAAGTCGGGTTGTGTGGTCTGCGATGTTGTCGGAAGCGATTGTGCCATGAGACCTGTTCCTCGAGGTCTTTCATCATATCACGTTCGGATTCAGTCACTCAATGTCTGTGCCACGTCGGTGCGGTAGGCGGTCATACCGGGTACGAAGCCGACGAGTGAAGCGAAGCCGATCAGCACGGGCAGCAACATGAGTTCTCCCCAGGCGAAGGTCCACGGATCGACGACCAGTCCGTAGTCGGCGACCATGGGTGCGGCGGCGAGGATCATCAGGTGAGCGAGCAGGAAGCCGCCGAGTCCTCCGGCGACGCACAGCAGTGTCGATTCGGCGAGGATGACTGCCAGCACGGTTCCGCGGCGTGCACCGAGGGCACGCATGATCGCGATTTCCTTTTTGCGGTCGGCCATCGAGTTGTAGATGCTGACAAAGATGCCGATGCCCGAGACGGCGATGATCAAGGCGGTCAGTCCCAACAGCAGTGTGCGGATGGGTCCGACTAAAGTCTGCATCATGCGATCGATCTGAACGATCGGTTTGACGGCCTGAGCCTGCACGCCCTCGTTGATCCGGCCCATCAACCGGCTTTCGGCCAGCACCTGGACACCGACGTCGCCACCGATGTTGACCAGGATGGCCGTGACTTCCTTCTGGGCTTCAGGAACCGGTCCGTGACTGTGTCCGGACGTGTTCTTTTCCGCTTCGAGAGCTTTCCGCGACTCGTCGCTGATGTTCCCAAAGAACTCGAGTTCGCGAGCGATGGCTTCGGAGAGTGGTTTTTCGTGTCCGGAGATCATGTAGAAGCCATCGATGTGTACGAAGACGGTTCGATCGTTGGGAGTTCCGGTGGCGGCGAGCACACCGGTGACGGTGAATTCTTCGTCGTGCACGTGTCCATCGGAGCCACCGTGGACGAGTTTCAACTTGGTGCCGATGTCCCAGCCGTTGTGTCGAGCGACGATGGCTCCGATGGCTGCGTCGAAGGGGTTTCGGATTAGTCCTTCGCCGGAGTGCTGTTTGTCGAGGCTGTTGGTACGGATCTGGAACCGTCGCGGAGTCCCGTCGGATTCGTGCATGTAGGGCAGTGCGAAGTAGCCCGGAGTGGTCCCCAGGATGGGGAAGCCTCCGTGTTGTGTCACATCGCCCATCGTGATCGGGACGGCCTCGGCGATCCGGTTTGAGTCGTCGGAGACCAGTTCGCGGTAGAACCGGTACGGCAGCGGTTCCCCGGCGACTCCGATGCGGTAGATACTGGTGAGTACGAGTTCGAGCTGGCTGCCCTTGGGGCCGATGATCAGGTCGTAACCGGTGGCGGTCTGGACGAACATACGTTCGACCATGCCATTGGCCACCAGCACGACGATCATCAGCATGACCCCGAGTGCGACTGACAGTGATGTCAGCGCACTGGCCAGGGCCCGTTGCCGGACGCTCTTGATGGCGATCGAACCCAGGTTCATGGCGTCGTCTCCCCGGCAGTCGCCACCGCGGTGTTGAAGTCGCTCAGTTGTTCGATTCGGTCGAATTGCCCGGCGACATCGCTCGAGTGGGTGACCAGCAGCAGAGCGACGTTGTCGGTGGTGCAGGCGGAGCGGATGAGGTCGAGGATTATCTGCTGGTTGGCCAGGTCGACATTGGCTGTCGGTTCGTCGGCCAGCAAGAGCGACGGCCGGTTCGACAGGGCCCGCGCGACAGCGACTCGTTGCTGTTCGCCGACCGAGAGTTGGCCGGGTCGGTGGTTGAGTCGATTGCCGAGTCCGACGTTGTCGAGCAGTTCCAGAGCCCGTCCGCGGTCGACTTGGCCTCGAGAAAAACTCATCCCCAACAACACGTTCTCCAATGCCGTGAACGCCGGCAGCAGGTTGAATGTCTGGAACACGAACCCGATCCGTTCTGCTCGGAACCGGTCTCGGATCGGTTCGGGCATTTCCGAAACCAGGTTGTCGTCGATCACGACGCGGCCGGAATCGGGGGTCGTGATGCCCGAGATGACATTCAACAGCGTCGTCTTTCCGCCACCGCTGGCTCCGACCAAGGCCATCTGCTCGCCACGAGCCAACTCGAACCGTTCGATCTCGAGCACCGGCAGCCGCCCGCCGTCGGGTTCCGGGTAACTTTTGCGGATCTCTTCGAGCAACAACGACATCGTTTGGGCCTGGGTGAGTCGAGGGGCGGCTGCGGCGGCCGGGGCGGGGGGCCGAGTGTGTGTGGATTGTCGAAGGAACCGGGGTCTTCTGTCCTTACGACAAATCGTCATTCTGACACGGGTTGGTTCAGCCCAGTCGGTGGTCTTTTCTCAGGTTGTGACCATCTTGATCGAATCGATAGTTGTCGCAACGGCCGCATTACGAGTGGATCAGTCGATCCCTGCCCCGCACTTCCAGTCGATCAGTCTCAATTCCACCGATTCCCGGCCTTTCCAGCGATTGATCATCGGTTCGAAGCAGATCGAGAGTGGCCCTTGTGCGGTGCGAATCGGTTCGGCCCATTCGCCTCGGCCGAAGGCCACGGCCTTGAGTGGTCGGTTGCCGTTTTTCAGAGAGAGTCTGAGGTGTTGGTCTCCTTCGCCCATCGTCTTGGGATCTTCGGCGAGTTCGACTCCGGTGGCCGAGAACCTTGGTCTGGGGTTGCCTTGTCCGAACGGGCTGAGTGTATCGAGTGCGATAACGGCTTTGCGACTGAGGTCGGCGAGAGTCACTTCGGCATCGACTCGGAGTTCGAGGTCCTGATCGTTGACGGAGTGATGTTCGGCGACGTAGTTGTTGAATGCTTCGCGAAAGGGTGCGACGTTGTCCGAGCGAATCGAGACCCCGGCCGCGGCGTGGTGTCCTCCGAAGGTGGTCAGGTATTCCGAGCAGGCGGCGATACCGGAGTAGAGATCGAAGCCGGCGAACGAGCGTCCCGAGCCACGTCCGGTGCCTTCCATGGCCGAGAGGGCCAGCAGCACGGCGGGTTTTTCGAATTCTTCAGCGACGCGATTGGCGACGATGCCGATGACACCGGCGTGCCAGTCGTTGCTGGCCAGCACCAGTGCTGCTGCGTCTTCCCATTCGGGATGTTCGGCCACCTGTTTCTTGGCCTGTTTGAAGATGCGAGTTTCCAGGCTGCGGCGATCCTTGTTGAGTTTATCGAGGTGAGTGGCCAGTTGCCGGGCTTTTTGCGGGTCGGAGGTGGTCAGCAGTTCGACAGCCAGGCGGGCCTGTTGCAGGCGGCCGGCGGCGTTGATTCGCGGCCCGATCGCGAACGCGATGTCTTCGGCTTCGAGCGGAGGCTGTTTGTCCGAGACGTCGAGCAGTGCCTTGAGTCCGACGCTGGCTCGGCCGGGCAGGCCAGCCAGTCCGAAGCGGACCAGCACGCGGTTTTCGCCCAGTAGAGGCATCACGTCCGAGATGGTTCCGATGGCTGCCAGGCCGACGGCCGAGAGCAGGAATTCCTTCATTTTCGGTGAGGCACGTCGGCCGTCGCCCAGGCGTTGGCAGATGGCCCAGGCCAGCTTGAAGGCGACAGCGGCTCCGCAGAGGTCACCGAAGGGGTAGTCGCTGCCGGGCAATCTGGGATGAACCAGCACGGCTGCCGCCGGTAGTGATTCGCCAATCGTGTGGTGGTCGGTGATGATCAGTTCCATGTTCAACTCGGCCGCCAATCGAGCTTCCTCGATACTGGCGATGCCGCAGTCGACCGAGATGATGAGTCGGGTTGAGTCCTGATCGGCCATGGTCTGGATGGCACTGGGATTCAGGCCGTAGCCGTCGTTGAGTCGATCGGGGATCATGTAGTCGACCGTGGCTCCGGCCAGGGTCAGGCAATGCCACAGCAGGCTGGTGCCGGTGACTCCGTCGACGTCGTAGTCTCCGTAGATGGTGATCAGGCGTTTGTCGGCGATCGCCGCGACAACCCGATCGGCCGCCTCGTCGATTCCCGGCAGCAGTGAGGGGTCGTGGAGATCGGTGAGTCGTGCCGAAAGGAACTCACGAGCCGTCTCGGCCGACTCGACACCTCGAGCCAACAGCACCTGAGCCACCAGTGCTGGTACACCGAGTTCGTTCGAGAGTGATTTCACACGAGGCGCGTCGTGGACCGCGTATCGCCAGACTTTCGACATGCTCTCGACTCTCTGTTGCCTGCCCAACGCTGGTGTCATCACCGATGCTTGGCAATCCAACACCTCGAGCAGGCTCGTGTCAAGTTGGGTGACTGCTGGAATCGAAGGGGTTGTGGTGTCGTGCTGCATCCGGCTGGCGGTGTCTTTGGCGGGGTTTCTATTGAATGGCGTGAATCGGGTTCGGCGTCTGCCATGCTTTCCCACGTTCGGCTGCTTCCTTACACTGAAACGTTCCCCAATGCTCAGCTTTTGGCGACTTTTCGCCAGTCGTTGATTTGCGAGTGGCGACTCGATTGCAGGCGGACAGAATTCATGAGACACGTGCTTTCGGCTCTGGTCACTAACCAGCCCGGTGTGCTCGCGCACATTTCCGGGATGCTCGCCTCACGCGCCTTCAACATCGACAGCTTGGCGGTGGGTGAGACCGAGAACCCCGAGTTTTCTCGGGTGACGTTTGTCGTCAACGGTGACGGACATGTCCTCGATCAGGTCCGCAAGCAGCTCGAGAAGATCGTCACCGTCGTCAAGGTGCTCAATTTTTCGAACTGCAACTTCGTCGAGCGGGATCTGATGCTGATCAAGGTCAGCACCAACAGCGGCGTCACGACGGGGACGGGCAACGGCAGCCGAGGCGAGATCCGGGAACTGGTCGAGATCTTTCGCGGGAAGATTGTCGATGTCAGCCGCGGTCACGTGATGGTCGAGATTTCCGGGCAGGAACGGAAGCTCGAGTCGTTTATCGATCTGGTGCGGCCTTACGGGATCATCGAGATGGTCCGCACCGGGCGAGTGGCCTTGTTGCGAGCCGATCAGGACGAGGAGTCCGAGGAGTCGTCCGAGCAACTGGCTGGCGACATGGACGAGACCGAGTCGGAGTCGGAGTCGGAGTCCAGCTGAAATCAGAACGCACCACAGAACCATTTCTTCATCCAAGACATCAAAGAGATTTCAACACATGGCTGCCAAGATTTACTACGAGGACGACGCGGATCTGTCGCTGCTGAAGGACAAGACGATTGCCATACTCGGTTACGGCAGCCAGGGCCACGCCCAGGCTCAGAATCTCCGGGACAGCGGTTTGAACGTCATTGTGGGCCAGCGGCCGGGCAGTCCGAACTACGACCTGGCGGTCGAGCATGGTTTCGAGCCGATGACGATCGAGGATGCGACACGGGCGGGTGATCTGGTCAACATCCTGTTGCCTGACGAAGTGCAGGCGGATGTGTTTCGCGAGCAGATCGAGCCGAATCTCGAGCCCGGCAACGTGCTGCTGTGTTCTCATGGTTTCAACATCCATTTCGGCCAGGTGGTGCCGCCCGAGGGTGTCGACGCGGCGCTGGTGGCTCCGAAGGGGCCGGGTCACCTGGTACGGATCGAGTACGAGAACGGCGGCGGTGTTCCGTCGCTGATTGCGTTGTTGCCCGGAGCGTCGGACGAGTCGCGTCAGTTGGCGCTGGCCTATTCCAAGGGCATTGGTGGCACGCGAGGCGGAGTGATTGAGACGACGTTTGCCGAGGAGACCGAGACGGATCTGTTTGGTGAGCAGGCGGTGCTGTGTGGTGGAGTCAGTGCTCTGGTGTCGGCGGCTTTCGATACGTTGGTCGAAGCGGGTTACCAGCCCGAGATGGCGTATTTCGAGTGCATGCACGAGTTGAAGTTGATCGTCGACCTGTTTTACCAGGGCGGTCTGAACTACATGCGATACAGCGTGTCGAACACGGCCGAGTATGGCGACTACACTCGCGGTCCGCGGATTGTGACCGACGAGACCAGGGCCGAGATGAAGCGAATTCTGGAGGAGATCCAGAACGGGCAGTTTGCCTTGGAGTGGATTCTCGAGAACAAGGCCAAGCAGCCAACGTTCCGGGCCAAGCGACGCGAGCTGCGGGACCATCCGATCGAAACGGTTGGCCTGGAGCTGCGTCGGATGATGACCTGGATCGACTCGAAGGAAGTCTAGACTCGGAGTGGCCCGATGAGTGCGTTGGAGCAACACCGTCATCACCCGCGGACGTTTCACGAGAATCGGTTCGTCTACCCGGTGCTCTCGCGACGCAGTCACGGACTCTCGCTTGGCATCAATCTCAACCCCGACAAGATCTGCAACTTCGACTGCATCTACTGCCAGGTCGATCGGACGAGCCAGGCCGAGACCCGTTTTGTCGAACTCGATGCGGTCACCGCGGAACTCGAGTCGTTACTGGGTCTGGTGAGCGACGGGTCGATCTGGGACGACCCCAGTTTCGCCGACGTTCCTGGCGAGCTGAGGCGGCTCAACGACATCGCCTTCTCCGGCGACGGCGAACCGACGACTTACCGAAACTTTGACGAGATTGTCGAGCGGGTGGCGGAGGTGAAGGACGGGTGTGGAGCCGAGTCTTCGCGGCTGGTGTTGATCAGCAATGCCAGCATGTTCCATCGGCCGGCTGTCGCGGCGGGACTCGAGACTCTGTGTCGTCACAACGGTGAGATCTGGGCGAAGCTCGAGGCGGGGACCGAGGCGTATTACCAGTTGATTGAGCGGACGGTGGTTCCGTTTGCTCGGGTGCTCGAGAACATCGCATTGGCGGCTCGGAAGTGGCCGGTGGTGATCCAGAGTCTGTTCATGCGGGTTGATGGTGAAGCGGTGTCGGAGTCGGAGATCGATGCGTATTGCGAGCGGTTGAATGAGATCGTATCGAGTGGTGGGACATTGAAGTTGGTGCAGGTGTACACCGTGGCGCGTCCGCCGGCCGAGAGTTTTGTGACTCGGCTTGGTGACGTTGAGCTCGAGGCGATTGCCGAGCGGGTCCGGGATCTGTGCGGGTTGGAGACGGCGGTGTTTGGCGGTTAGTTTGCAGCAGGCGGATCAGTTTCTCGGCGAGTCTTCAGTTCTTCGAGTCGTTGTTTCATTTGGGCTTCGTGGCCTCGGTCGGTCGGTTCGTAGTACGTCCGATCGACTCCGAGGTAGTCCTGATCGACCCAGCCGTCGTTGCCATCGTGAGCGTAGACGTAGTCGGTACCGTGTTCGAGCTGTCCGGCTCCAGGGTAGTGCGAGTCCTTGAGGTGTTTGGGGACGGGCAGGACGGACTTGGTGCGGACGTCCTGGAGGGCTCGGTCGATGGCGATGTACGAGGCGTTGGACTTGGGTGCCAGGGCGAGGTAGCAGGTGGCCTGAGCGAGGATGATGCGGCACTCGGGCATCCCGACTCGTTCGGTCGCCTGAGCCGCAGCGTTGGCCAACACCAGGGCCTGCGGGTCGGCGTTGCCGATGTCCTCGGACGCCAGGATCACGAGCCGACGCGCGAGGAACCTGGGATCTTCGCCTGCCTCGAGCATGCGGGCCAGCCAGTAGATGGCCGCATCGGGGTCGCTGCCCCGAAGGCTCTTGATCAACGCACTCGACGCGTCGTAGTGCATGTCGTCGTCGTAACGTACCGCCTTCTTCTGCACGGATTCCTCGGCAACGTCCAGTTCAAGAACGCGTGAGTCGTCTTGGGCGGTTGAGGTATTCGAAGCGATCGAAGCAATCGAGAAGACGCCGATTTCCAGTGCATTGAGTGCTCGTCGTGCGTCGCCGTCGGCCACTTCGGCGAGGAACTCCAGCGCTTCGTCGCTAGCGGTGACCTCGAATCGACCGAGTCCGTGTTCGGTATCGGTGAGTGCTCGGTCGAGCAGTTGTCGGATGTCGGTTGGTTGCAGCGGTTGGAATTCGAAGATCTGGCTTCTTGAGACGAGGGGTGAGACGAGCGAGAAGAAGGGGTTGGCGGTGGTGGCACCGATCAGGCGGATGACTCCACTTTCGACGTCGGGCAGCAGCACATCCTGTTGGGTGCGATTGAAGTGGTGCAGTTCGTCGACGAACAGCAGCGTGTGTCGTCCTCCGGTCGCCAGTCGGTCTCGAGCCGACTCGAGCAATTCTCGCAGCTCCTTGACTCCGGCGGCAGCCGCATTGAGTCGTTCGAAGACGCACTGTGTTTGGCCGGCGATCAATTCGGCGAGTGACGTCTTCCCTGTCCCTGGCGGTCCGTAGAAGATGGCGGAGCTGAGTCGATCGGCGTCGAGGATACGCCGGAGCAGTTGTCCGGGTCCGAGGAAGTGTTGTTGCCCGACGAATTCGTCGAGAGACCTGGGTCTCATGCGTGCTGCCAGGGGCCGTGCACGATCCAGGTTGGCCGTTTCGGCCTTTTCAAACAGCCCGGTCATGACGTCAGATTAGGTGTTGGAGGCCAAAAGGGAAGCGAGTTAAAAGAAAGAGGCCTTCACCAAGAGAATCCCGAGCGGGTTCTTGTTTGGACCCGTAAGAATCAGGTGGGGACCACCCGTCCGGGTTGTGTGAGCCGAGCCGTGAGGCTTGGATATACACGCGGCCGTCCGTGGAAGGTCTCCGGGGTCATGCTTGTAGGGTCAACAAAATCGTGCCCGGGTTGGCAAAGGCCTGCCGAGTCACCAAGGCGACTCGGTAGTCTGATCCTATACCTGATTTCCGCGTCGGACAAGAGGCAAGATTGGTGGGATCAGTCAGTGGGATCATTCAAATGGGTTCGGGGTCGAGCAGTTTGAGATGTCTTTCGACCGAGAGTGCGACGTTTCGTTTGCTGGAGAGGTCTGCGGCGGTGGCGCTGGCCGGGACGAACTGCCGTCCATTTTCGAGTGGGAGTCGAAGTTCAAAGCGTCCGTCGCGTCCGGCCTTGACCGACTTGTGTTCGAGTTCAATGAGTGTTTCGGGGGCGGTGTGCCCGTAGATAACCAGGTCGGTGTGGATTTCCAGGGGCAGTGGGTCGTTGTCGTGCTGGTGGTTGGCCGGACTCGAGCCAGGCGATCCGGTGTTGTTGGCGATCGAGTTGTCGCATTGCGGTCCGCGTGGCGTGGTGACGGGGTCGGAGTGCGAGAGGACAAAGAAGTCGGAGTGACTTGGGACGGTGAATCCGAGTTGGATGCGATACGGCAGTCCGACTCGGTCGACTTCCATACAGCATTCGCCCGTTTCGATCTCGACGTCCACGTCTCGGACCCGCGACTCGTACGTCGGACCCTCGGGTTCCTCGGTGATCTTCACCAGTCTCAGCACCGCTCGTGCCCGGTGCCAGTTGCTACCCAAGGCGGATTGAGCCCGGGTGAGCATCTTGGACGAGACATTCCATCGAACGGAGATCCAGCGTGAGCTGACCGGTAGTGCGATCAGCAGATCGGCTGTAGCTCTGGCGATGCCGACGGTCGGGTTGGCGCTAGGTTTCACAGTATTGTCTCGAGTTGTTTTTCGGAGTCTTCAGGTTTGGAGTGCTGCCTGCTGCAGAGCGTCGACCAACTCGGACTTCCGCATCGGGTGCCAACCGGGGATCTGAATTGTCGTTGAGCCAGTCGAGCGAGTTCCTTGCGGGTCATTTCCCGCAACGACTTGCGGGTTGTCCTATTTCGAGATCGAGTCAATTGGCCGTTGCCGTGCCTCACCATTGGGCCACTTCCTCGTCGCCGAACGAACTGAGGAAAACCAATACAGTTGTGCGGCCGTCCGTGTCCGCTGGGATCGCCACGAGGCGAGTTGCCAACTGTTTCTACCATGAAGAAAAGTTTCGATTCAACCGAAACGGGCATTTGGCAGGAATGAGGTTGGTTGGGAATGATGTGGTGAGTCGGTTGTCGAGTGAGGAGTTGGGGTCCTCGAAGCTGGGAACCGGCGGCACCAGTTTCGAGAACGTGGGGAAAGTGGTTTCTCGCAGCTTTGACAACCTTGAGGACGCTCAATAAACTGACGGCCACTGTCGGGTCTCGGCACGGGGTGTTCGCCGCAGGTGTCGCGTCGAGTTAGGGATCGAAGGGAAGAAAACAGTGCCCGGTTCATCAGCCGATGAGCGACCTCCGATGGTCGAGGCGATGAAGTGGATTTCCCGGGTGACGACGGTGGTGATGGAGATTGTCCTGCCCGGTTTACTGGGCGACTGGCTTGATCAGCGATGGGGCACCGGTTACCTGGCTCTCGTCGGTTTTGGATTCGGCCTGGTATGTGGGATACAGCACCTGTTGATGATGACGCGGGCGGACGAGAAGACGAGACACACGTCGAGTCGGGCGACGGAGGTGCCGGACGAGACGAAGGAACACGGGGAAGAGGCACACCAGTGAACGGGCCAGCCAACGGGCCAAGCATCGGATCGGTTGCTTGCTCACAATCTGCTGCGAGTTCGAGTTTGCTGCCGAGTACTGCTCGGGGCGGAGCTCTGCTGATCGTTGCGCTGTTGCTGTTCAGCCTGCCGCTGTCCGGCAGTCTGGCTCATTCGGCATCGGGCCTGTCCGGCTTGGCGGCTGTTTCGATCGCCGCATTCGTTTGTGGCTTGGCGGCCATTTTCGCTCTGTTCCTCACAGAACGCACTCATGGGACTCAAAACGCGGTCGCCGGTCTGTTCGGCAGTATCCTGTTGCGGACGATGGTCCCGCTGATGATTGGTTTTGCCATCAGCCGCATCAACCGACAATTGTTTGACGCCGGTGTCTTTGGCTGGTTCGTTGTCTATTTCCTGGGTTGCCTGGCGACCGAGACGGTGCTTGTTGTCCGGATCCTCCAGGTTCTTCAGGCCCGGCAGACTGTGGAGGCTGAGGCGTAACCGATGGCCAGTGCTGTATTTCACATAAAGGACTCGTACTACTTCGAGATTCCCGGCAGCCTGACGGCCGACGTGAAGACGATGGACGACGTACCGGGCTGGCTGGTCCAGCAGCATCCCGACGCGACGTTGTCAGATTTCTCGCACGAGCTGGACGGCAAGATCCTGATCCCTCAGCCGTTCGGAACACCCGGGGCGTTGTATCCTGGCGGCGGTCACGACACGGGTTTTTGCATTTCGAAGTTCATGATCCTGCAGTTGCTGATTGCGATTGCACTTGTGGCCTTGTTCGCTCGGATGGCGAAGCGGATGCGAAGTGGCGAGCCGGTCAGTGGTCGCCTGCACAATTTTCTCGAAGCCACGCTGGTCTACATTCGCGACGAGGTGGCACGTCCGGCGATCGGCCACCACCACGCCGACCGGTTTGTGCCGTTGTTGTGGACCACGTTCTTCTTCATTCTTGGCTGCAACCTGATGGGCCTGGTGCCGTTTATGGGCACACCGACGAGTGCTTGGGGCACGACGTTTGCTTTGGCGATGGTGATCCTGTTGACCGGGTTGTTGGCGGGGATGCGTGAATTGGGCGTGGTGGGGTATTTCAAGAACTACGTGTTGCACATCGACATGCCGGGTTGGATGTTGCCGTTGAAGTTGGTGATCGTGCTGGTAATTTTCGTAATCGAGATTGCCAGCAACCTGATCCGTCACGTGGTGCTTTCGATTCGTTTGCTGGCCAACATGGTGGCCGGTCACCTGGTCTTGCTGGGGATTCTCGGCATGGCGGTGACGGCGAGCGAATCGGGGTCGGGCAGTTGGCCGATCGCGGCGAGCATCAGTGTGGTGGGATCGATTCTGTTCAGCTGTCTGGAATTGTTTGTGTCGTTTCTTCAGGCGTACGTGTTCACGTTTCTGTCGGCCCTGTTCATAGGATCGGCGGTCCACGAGCATTAGTCGTGAAGAGTGATTGGAGTAGCCAGTCGGATACTTGTTGTTCAGTCGTGGTCCGATTTTGGGCCATCGAAGTTTTTACCCAGGAGATGAGACCGTGAGTAGAATAGGTGGAATTGTCGCCGTGGCGTTTGCCGTGCTGATGTTGGCCAGCCCCGTTTGGGCTGCAGATGGAGGCACGACGTTTTCCGGTGCATTTGGTGCCGGGTTGGTGACCATTGGTGGAGCGTACGGGATCGGTCGTCTGGCCGGTTCGGCTCTGGACGGCATGGCTCGGCAGCCCGAGGTGGCCGGCAGCATCCAGACGGCGATGATCATCGCCGCAGCGTTGATCGAAGGCTTTGTCTTCTACGCGCTGTATATCTGCTCGACCATGACCCCGGACGGCTGGGGTGCCTAGGCCGGGACCGGGTCGTCTCGAGGCGAACTCGATCAATAAACGAGGTGTCAAGGTGTTAAGCAGAGCTTTCTTCGCCGTGATGGTTGCAGCGGCGGTATCGACATGGTCGGTCGCCGATGCGGCTGACACTGCGCCAACGGGTGCGGAACCTCACCAGGTGGAGTCCGATTCGCATGGCGAATCCGACGGGGCTTCACATGCTCACGTCGGTCACAAGGGTGTGACCGAGGACGTGTCGTCGTTCTCGATCGGCCTGGCGACCTACACGGTGATCGTGTTCATCGGGCTGTGTGGCCTGCTGTACAAGTTTGCCTGGGGCCCGATTTCCGAGGGTTTGGATAAGCGTGAGTCGGGGATCCGCGAGGACATTGCCAGTGCCGAGCGGGCACGTGAGCAGGCGGCGACGATGCTGTCGGATCACGAGGCGAAGTTGGCGGGGGTCCAAGAGGAGGTCAAGGAGATCCTGGCCGAGGCACGTCGGGACGCCGAGCACACCAAGACCGAGATCATGGCAGCGGCTCAGAGCGAAGCCGAAGCGACTCGGGATCGGGCACTCGGCGACATCGAACGGGCTCGCGACCATGCACTCAAGGACCTCTTCGACCAGGTCGCCACCCAGGTTGCTTCGGCCACCGAGCACGTACTCGGCCGGTCGCTCGACGCGGCCGATCAGCAGAGGCTGATTGCCGAGGCATTGTCCGAGGTGACGTCGGGGGCTGACTGAGCCTGAGCGAGACGAGACGAGACGAGACGAGAGGAGAGAGATGGCCGACGGCCAGGACAGTGAGATTCGGATCAGCAGCGTGATGGACGATCCATCGGCGCGAGCGGTTGCTCGTGTCTATGCCACGGCGTTGGTCGATGCGGCTGCCACCGCGGGGGTCGGTGAGACTCTCGAGGAGTTGGCATCCTTCTTGGACGACGTACTGAAGGCTCATCCTGAATTCCACTTGATCCTGATCGGCATGGCAGTCGGTCGCGACCAGAAGGTGGCATTGATCGAGCGAGTGGTTGGTCCGGTCGGTTCGCCGATCCTGACCAGTTTCCTGTCGACTCTGGCCCGTCACGAACGGCTGGATCTGATACCTCTTGTGCTTGACGAGGCCCGATTGATCGAAGACCAGCGTGCTGGTCGCAAGGTGGTCCAGGTGAGCAGTTCACATCCTCTGGACGACGAAACACTCGAGTCGATTCGAGTTCAACTTGAATCGGCATTCTCATTCACTCCGATCCTGGAAACCCGAGTCGATGCGAAGTTGATCGGCGGGCTGGTGATCCAGGTCGAAAATACCGTGTACGACAGTTCGCTGCGGACCCGCATCAAGCAGTTGCGGGACCGGTTGCGTGAGAGGAGTCTTCATGAAATTCAAGGCGGACGAGATCGCTTCAGTCATCCAGCAGGAGATTGAAGATTTTCGCGGAACGATGGAAACGGCCGAGACGGGCCGCGTTCTGGAGGTCGGTGACGGCATTGCTCGTTGCCATGGACTTTCGGGTGCGATGTCTGGCGAGATGGTCGAGTTTTCCACTGGCAGCCGCGGGATGGTTTTCAATCTCGAGGAGAACTCGGTCGGGATCATCATCCTTGGAGACTATCTCGCGATTGCCGAGGGTGACGAGGTGCGTACGACAGGTGCGTTGCTGAGTGTGCCGGTGGGTGAGCAGATGATCGGTCGCGTGGTCGATCCGCTGGGGAACCCGTTGGACGGCAAGGGCCCGATCGTCACAACCGAGACCCGCCCACTGGAGACTCCGGCTCCGGGCGTCGCCGCTCGGCAGCCGGTGACCGAACCGCTTCAGACGGGCATCAAGCCAGTTGACGCGATGACTCCGATCGGGCGTGGCCAGCGCGAACTGATCATTGGCGACCGCAAGACGGGCAAGACGGCCATCGCGATCGATACGATCCTGAACCAGAAGGGCGGCGACGTCTTCTGTATCTACGTGGGTTGCGGGCAGCGGGCGAGCACGATGGCGACGGTGATCGACGTGCTGACCGAGCATGGTGCGATGGATTACACCTGTGTGATCTCATCCTCGAGTGCCGATCCGGCACCGGTGCAGTACATCGCTCCGTATGCGGGTGCGGCGTTGGCCGAGTACTTCATGTACCAGGGCAAGCACGCCCTGGTCGTCTACGATGATCTTTCGAAACAGGCGATCGCCTACCGTCAACTGTCGTTGTTGATGCGACGTCCTCCGGGCCGCGAGGCATTCCCGGGCGACATTTTCTATTGTCACAGCCGGTTGCTCGAGCGTGCCAGCAAGCTGAGCGATGAGCTTGGTGGCGGCTCGATGACGGCTTTGCCGATCATCGAGACATTGGAAGGCGAGGTGTCGGCCTACATTCCGACGAACGTGATTTCGATCACCGACGGCCAGATCTATCTCGAGCCCGACTTGTTCTTTTCGGGAGTCCGTCCGGCGATCAACGTCGGCATCAGTGTCTCGCGGGTGGGCGGTAACGCTCAGAACAAGGCGATGAAGAAGATCGCCGGTTCGTTGCGATTGGACCTGGCCGCTTTCCGGGAACTCGAGGCATTTGCCCAGCTGGGCACCGAACTCGACAAGGCCACCCAGGCTCAACTGGACCGCGGTTACCGCATGGTTGAAGTGCTCAAGCAGGCCCAGTACCAGCCTCTGCACGTGGCCGACCAGGTGATCAGCATTTATGCCGGCACGAACGGGTATTTCGACGACATCGAGGTGTCTGATGTGGCGAAGACCGAGCGAGAGATGTTGACGTTCATGCGTGAGCAGAAGTCGGAGGTCCGCGATGCGTTGATCGAGAAGGCCGAGTTGGACGACGAGATGGTCGAACAATTGCGAGCTGCTCTCGATGAGTTCAAAACTCAATTGGCGGCCGGCGGCTCGGCCGACGATGTGTCCGAGACGGAAGCGGTTGCGACCGCTGCGGCTGGCGAAGATTCCGAATCCTGAAGTAATTGGGACCGGAGCGATCCGGTCCGTGCGACTCGAACTGATCCTCCTGTCCCAAGTCCCCTGAGTGGAAGCGGCTCAAGCGATGGCCAAAGCCCGAGCGATTGTCAAACGCCTGAAGGCGGTCCGGAATGTTCGCAAGATCACGCGAACGATGGAGTTGATTGCGACGGCGCGGTTCAAGAAGGCGATGGATCGCGCGACCGAGGCGGCTGCGTACACTCGGAAGATTGCCGAGATCGTATCGGACCTCTCGGGAGCGGCTCAGTCGTTTTCTCATCCGCTGCTCGAAACCCGTGAGAATCAGCAGAAGTGTGGCGTGTTGGTGCTGACGAGTAATCGCGGTTTGTGCGGTGGTTACAACGGTGGAGTGCTTCGGCAGGCGATTCCGCGATTGAAGCAGTTGCGGGATGAGGGACGTGACGTGTCGGTTGAGGTGTCGGGGAAGCGGGGATTGTCGTTCCTGAGGTTCCAGGGCGAGTCGGTCGACCACGAGTACACTCATTTTGAAGACAAGCCGACGTTTGGCGAAGTCGACGAGTTGGCCAGTCGGTACATCACTGCTTACATCGCCGGCGATCTCGACCGGCTGGACGTCGTTTACACCCGATTTGAATCCAGTTCGCGGCAATCGGCGACGATCGAGACCCTGCTACCGGTCGGTACATTGGACGAGAGTGAATCGTCTGGCAAGGAAGACTCTGCATCGTCCGGCGTCGAGGATTCCGGGACAGCGGGTGGTGTCGGTTCGGTCGATTACGAGTTCCTGCCTTCGGCCGGCGAGATACTCGAGGAGATTGTCCCGGCGTCGTTCAAGGCTCGATTGTTCAAGTGTTTTCTCGACGCGGCGGTCAGCGAGCAGATCTTCCGGATGGTTGCGATGAAGGGTGCGACGGAGAACGCCGGCGAGATGATCGACACGCTGTCGATGCAGTACAACCGAGCGCGTCAGACTCAGATCACATCCGAGTTGAGCGAGATCATTGGAGGTGCGGCGGCATTGGAATAGTCGACCGACCGACGTGGACAGTCAGAGGCAACACGCACAACCAGGCAAACCAGCAACGAAAACGCAGGCGTGGAATCACGCACAGGAGAGGATTTGATGGCAACGGCAACCGAACAAACCGTGGGTCGAGTGACCCAGATCATCGGCTCGACATTCGACGCCGAATTCCCCGAGGGGCAGCTGCCCGCGATCTACAACGCGTTGAAGATCGACGCGGAGGTGAAGGGGCTGACGGTCAAGCTGACGGGTGAGGTGCAGCAGCATCTCGGCGGCAGCCGCGTCCGCTGCGTGGCACTGGGCAGCACCGACGGCATGGTCCGCGGCATGGAGGTGTTGGACACGGGTGCTCCGTTGTCGGTGCCTGTCGGCAAGGAGACGCTGGGTCGAGTGTTCAACGTGCTGGGCGAGACGGTCGACGGTCGCGGACCTGTCGAGACTGAGGAGAGGTGGCCGATTCACCGGCATGCTCCGCCGCTCGAGGATTTGAGTTCGAAGACGGAGATCTTCGAGACGGGCATCAAGGTTGTCGATCTATTGACTCCATTTGTCCGAGGCGGCAAGGCCGGGTTGTTTGGCGGTGCGGGTTTGGGCAAGACGGTGATCCTGACCGAGTTGATTGCTCGGATCGCCAGTGCTCATGGTGGGTACTCGGTGTTTGCCGGAGTGGGTGAGCGGACCCGCGAGGGGAACGATCTGTGGTTGGAAATGCAGGAGACTAAGATTGGTCAAACGGATCGTTCGGTGATCGAGCAGACCTGCATGGTCTTTGGCCAGATGAACGAACCTCCGGGTGCCCGGTTGCGGGTGGCCTTGTCGGCATTGACGATGGCCGAGTGGTTCCGCGACACGACGGGCACGGACACACTGTTGTTTGTCGACAACATCTTCCGGTTCTCTCAGGCCGGCAGTGAAGTCTCGGCCCTGTTGGGTCGGATGCCATCGGCGGTGGGTTACCAGCCGACATTGGGCACGGAGCTGGGCGAACTTCAGGAGCGGATCACATCGACGAAGCGTGGTGCGATCACCAGTGTGCAGGCGGTTTACGTGCCGGCCGACGATCCGACGGACCCGGCTCCGGCGACCGCGTTCGCTCACCTGGACGCTTTCATTTACCTGGAGCGGAGCATTTCGGAGAAGGGGATTTACCCGGCGATTGACCCGTTGGCCTCATCGAGCCGCGTCCTGGATCCTCAGTACGTCGGCGAGCGACATTACGCTGTAGCCCGTGAGGTGCAGCAGATCCTTCAGCGGTACCGCGAACTGCAGGACATCATCGCGATTCTTGGAGTGGATGAGCTGGCCGAGTCGGACAAGCAGGTGGTGCATCGTGCCCGGCGGATCGAGCGTTTCTTGTCTCAGCCGTTCCTGGTCGCCGAGGCGTTCCTGGGCAAGCCGGGCAAGATCACTCCGTTGGAGGAGACGATCCGGAGTTTCGAGGAGTTGTGTTCTGGCAAGTGGGATCATTTGCCCGAGGCGGCGTTCCTGTACGTGGGTGGCATCGAAGAAGCTGCCGAGCAGGCCGAACAGATGGAAAAGGAGGCCTAGGGGACCGTGGCAGAGAGTTCATTACGGTTGGTGCTGGTGACACCCGAGACGACGTTGGTGGATGCCGAGGTCGGTTCGTTGCAGTTTCCGTTGTACGACGGTCAGGCTGGAGTTCTGCCGGGCCGTGCACCGGTTGTTGGTCGCTTGGGGTACGGCGTGTTGACGGTGTCGTTGCCCGATGGTGAGACGTCGAAGTACTTCATCGAGGGTGGATTCGTACAGGTGAAGGCAGGCACGGTGACGCTGTTGACCGACCGAGCCCAGGGCCTTGACGAGATCGATCGCCAGGCCGCCGAGGAATTGCTCGCGGAATCCTCGAAACGCGTTCCCACTACGGATGCCGAGTTGGCCGCCAAGGAACGCGACCAGGAATGCGCCCGACGGATGCTGGCCGTTACCGGCTAAACGGCAGTCGGCTAGTGGTCGATCGCGTAGTACTGCTCGTACACGCCGCGGGCCTGTTCAGCCGCATCAGCCCAGTCCCATTCGGCGTCGGCAAAACGATCCGGGCTGAGGCTTGTGACGTATTCGGATGGGTTGTCTCCGAGTGACTCGACGACGTGCCGTCCGATTCCCGCCGATCCCGACACGCCGTGTGCGTTGCAGCCGCCGGCCATCACGAAGCCTCTGACCTGGTTGCTTTCGCCGATGATAAACCGGCCGTCGGGTGTGAAGGTGGGCCAGCCACGGAAGACGCTGCGGATGCCCAGTTGCGACACCTGTGGGAACTGCGGGGCCAGTTGTTCGGCGAAGGTGGCCAGCACGTCCCAGTCCTCGCGGACCGGTGGCGGCTGTCCGTCGGCGGGAAACTCGCGTGGATCCAGTGACAGGCTGGCCGGTTCCCAGCCACCACACAGCAGCGCGTCGGTTTCGGCGCGGAGGTAGAGTGTGATGTCGGGGATGCGGATTACCGGCAGGTCAGGGTTCAATCCCTCGGCCGCTACGGTCACGAAGAACTCATGCCGTACCGGAACGATTGGCAGTTCGAGTCCGACCGAACGGGCCAGGTGCCAGGCGTTGGCTCCGGCCGCGTTGATGACCATCGGACTCGAGATCCGTCCGCGGGAGGTCTCGACGCCAACGACCCGGTCGTCTGCGACGAGAATCCTCTTCACCGCTGTCCCGGTCTGAAAGCGAACGCCCGCCTGCCGGGCCCGGGCGACGTAGGCCATTGCCAGGTCGCTGGGCTGCAGGTAGCCGTCGGTCGGACACCACAGCACGCCGTGAACCTGCTCGAAACTCATCGCCGGCCAGAGCGTGGACGCCTCGTGATTGTCCAGGAACCGTGTCTCGAGACCGGCCTCGTCGGCCACGGCCTGCATTCGCCGGAACTCCTCGACACGTTCCTCGCAGAGGGCCACTCGCAGCGACCCGACCTGTCGCCAGCCGGGCCGGGCCGTGTCACCGGACTCGAGCTCCGAGAAGGTCTCGACCGACCACATGGCCAACCGGGTGCGGTCGAGTGAATTGCGGACCTGTCCGACGAGTCCGGCGGCCTGCGAGGTGGTCACCGCGGCGAGCGAGGGCTCCTTTTCGATCAGCAGGATGTCGTCGAATCCGGCGGCAGCCAGGCTGTGGGCCACGCCGCAGCCGACGGCCCCGCCACCAACGATCACGATGCCAGCCGTCTCGGGGTGAGTCACGATGGGCTGATCTCCCCGGTGGTCAGGCGGTCCAGGTACCAGTTGACCAGGGCGTCGACGTTGTATTCCTTGTGCTTGGAAAACGGTCCGGGAGTGTACCGGCTGGAGGTGACTCCCCGTTGGACACTCTCGCAGATCGTCCAGTCCTGTTCGGAGGTCAGTTGCCAGAAGGGCATGATCTCGTCGAGGTGGTAGTCGCGGCCTTCCTCGGCTCCGGCGGCGACCAGCCAGGTGACCTGGATCCGGGTCCGGCCGGGTCCGACGGGCAGCAGCCGCGTGCTGACAGCGTGATCGCAGCTGGAGTGGTTCCAGAAGTTGGGCATCGTCCGCATTCTTAGCGTACCCACATCGGGATCGCTGTAATCGCCCATCAACGGGGCGACCTGTCGACCGTCCATGGTCTCGCTGAGGTATCCGTCGAGGGGAGTGCGGTTGGCCGAGAACCAGCCGTTGGAGTCGCAGGCGGGGAACGATGTCATGCCCGTCTGCGTGTGTGTCACCGCCAGGCCACTGGCGGTCCATTTCTCCTGGCTCCGCAAAGACGCGTCGTCGATGGCGGCCTGGATCCTGGGTGTCGTGTCATCGTCGTTGTAGTGGTCGAAGTTGGCCTGGATGTACTGGGGATGGTTCACGTTGCAGTGATAACACTCGCGGTTATTCTCCCAGACGATCTTCCAGTTGGCCGCGACGTCATAATCCACGATTTTTGCCACCTGCGCCCGTTCAAAACCCTGGGGCCGGGCTGCCGGTCCCAGCAGCGCGGCGGCGGGATCGAAGGTCGGCGGTTCTTCGGCCAGCGAGAGGAAGACCAGGCCTTCGAGAACCCGGACGTGGGCGCCGTGTGGCCAGGTCCAGGATCTGTTCGTGTTCGAGTGTGGAGATATTCGGCATCAGTTGGACTCGGGCGGAATGGCACTCAGTTCGCCGGTCGGGTAATGAGTGTGACGCTTCATCAGGAAGCCGCAGGACAGGATCAGCAGGATCACGCCCAGTGCTGACATGAAGTAGGTCAGGAGGCGGAAGAAATCGATACGGTCCATGTCGCCGGCCATCAGGTCCTTGCCCAGGAGCACGGTGATGGCACCGCTGTAGCCGACGGCATCGGCCACGTAGACGGCAAACACGGCCGTGCCCACGGCACGGGTTGAAGCAATCAGACGATCAAAGAGCACCGAACCGAAGGGGACATATGTCAGGTAGGCACCCAGGCCGGTCAGGATCATCCAGGTCAGCCCGCTGACAAGCTTGAGATCCCAGAGGATGGTCCCGGCACCCAGCAGGAATACGCCAAAGGTCATGATCACGAAGGCGGCGTAGAGTCCCCGGCGGTTGTCCCGGATCAGGTTCAGCCCGGCCAGGGCCGCCATCACTCCAAAAGCGACCCAGAGTTCGCTCCGTGTGAAAATGGCTGGTTTCTCGCTGTAACCCAGGCTCTCGAAGATCTCCTTGCCGAAGTTGTCTCGGAAATCCCGGTAGGCGGTGAGAAAGAAATAGACGGTCGAAAGGAGGATCATCTCCGGGAGAAACTGCCGAAAGAACTGCCACCGTTGCGAGCCGCCCATCGTTGTCCGTTCGACACGAGCCTCGATATCAGCCGCGTCGGGTTGCGGCAGTTGGTTGAGGAGCCAGACCGATCCCAGGAAGAGGGGCAGGAAGCAGAGTCCCGTGGCACAGGGCATCCAGAACTGATCGACCTGGAAGCTCGACATCAACCAGAGACCGATGTCCTTGACGGCCCCGCTGGCGACGATGTAAGCGCAGCTGAGTCCCGCCAGCAGCATCTCGGATGTCCGTCGGCCCTCGAGATACAGTACGACCAGGCCCCAGACCATGCCCAGTGGCAGCCCGTTAAAGAAGATGGCCACGACCTTGAGGTTGTTGGGCAAGATGGCGAAGAACAGCAGGGACAGTTCGGCCAGGAGGATCATCAACACGAGGCCCTGTGCCCGTCTCTGACGACCGATTTCCGGACAGACCTTGATCCCGATGATCTTTGAGAGCACGTAACCGATGATCTGGCTGACGACGAAGGCCGTTTTCAGATCAACCTCACCGCCCAGGAATTTCAGTCCCTGGTAGCTGACCGCGGAAAACGGCTTACGGAAGGCGTACATGCAGAAATAGGTGGAGAAGGACACGAAGATCACGAACAGCGTGAACACAGGATCCGGGGCCCTGGCCAGCCAGGCCGTCAGCCGGCTGCGGGGAACCGTCGCGGTTAATGCGGGACTGTTCATTCAACCGATTTCTCGAGAGATTCGACCAGCACTTCGGCCAGGTCGACGATGTTGACGTCCGGACCGTCCGTCGCCAGGCCATCGCCGATCATTGTCCGGCAGAAGGGGCATGCCACAACCACGGTTGTGGCTCCCGCCGCAGAGATCTCCTGGATGCGGTCACGCCCCACGCGCTCGTCCGGGCCATCGTCCAGCCACATGCGGCCTCCTCCTCCTCCACAGCAGGCCGTGCGGCAGCCGTTGCGAGGGAGTTCGTCCAGTTGGGCTCCGGTGGCTTCCAGGACTTCGCGGGGTGCGTCGACGATTCCGTTGACTCGAGCGAGGTAGCAGGGATCGTGGAAGGTGACCGGTTCGGTCGCCGACCGATCCACTTTCAATCGACCCTCGGCGACCAGTTCGGAGAGGAACTCGCTGTGGTGCACCACCTCGTAGTGTCCTCCGGCGTCGGGGTAGTCGTGCTTGAGACTGTTGAGGCAATGGGGGCAGTGCGTGACGATCCGGGTGACCCCATGCCGTTGGAGTTCCTCGACGTTGGCGGCGGCGAGTTCGGCGAACACGAACTCCTCGCCCATCCGCCGTGCCGACTCGCCGGTGCAGCGTTCTCGCTCTCCCAGCACGGCGAACCGCACCCCGGCGGCCTGCAGCAGCCGGACCATGGCTCGAGCGGTTTTGCGGGATTGTCGATCGTAGGCTGCGGCGCAGCCGACCCAGTAGAGCACATCGAAGTCGGGTTGCTGTTCGACGGTTGGGACATCGAGTCCCTCGGCCCAGTCCATCCGTTCCCCGGCAGGCAGGCCCCAGGGGTTGCCCGAGCGGCCGAGTTTCTGGAGCGCGGTGGCCGCCGGACCCCGCACTGCTCCGGACCCGACAAGGTGCCGTCGCATGCCGAGGATCAACTCGAGGGGATCAACGCCGAGTGGGCAGACTTCGACACAGGCCGAGCAGGTCGTACACGACCAGAGGGTCTCCTCGGAGACCACTTCTCCAGCGAGCACCGGAGCGTTGCCCGAGCCGATCCCGGGCAATTGCCTGGCCAGGTCCTGGACGACGTCTCGAGGCGAGAGCGGCTTGCCGGCGGCATGGGCGGGGCACTCGTCCTGGCAACGTCCACACGAGACACACGCCTCGAGCGAGACGAGTTGCCGGATGGCCAGGTGTTCCAGTTGGCTGGTCCCGTAGATCCCGGTCGCCTCGACCTCCTCGATACTCACCGGGATCATTGTTCCCGCTGTCCGCTGTGGGTGGCTGGCCAGCAGCACGCTGCCGGCCACGGCGTGCCACAGCCGGGTCGAGGGCACTGCGGCCAACAGTCCCAGGGCAACCACCGCGTGCAGCCACCAGGTGACTTGGTGCAGGCCGACCGCGACCGCGCGATGGACTCCCACCGCCTCGAGGCACCAGGCGACAGTGGCTCCAACAAACGATACCCAGCGTCCAGGACTCTGGGCCTCGATGATCCGCAGACCTTCGACCAGGAATCCACTGGCCCCCAGGAACAGCAACCCGCCCAGCACCAGCCAATCGGACCATCGATGGTCAATCGAGGAGTCCGCCCGGCGTCGCCTGAGCAGGAACCAGCCTGCTCCGAAGATCACGGCCAGCCCCGCAAGTTCCATCACCGGTTCGTAGATCGCGTAGTACAGGCCCTTGTGAAAAACCGGGTTGTCGGCCGTGCGTCCGGCCAGCAGGGCGGCGACGTGTTCGACGGCAATCAGGATAGTGCCGAGGGTCAGCACGGCGAATCCGCCGAACAGGTAGCGGTGGACGCGCGAAGCGTTCGGTCGGGTCTTGCCGAGCGTGGACTGGGTCAGCACTCGCGAGAGGATGGCCCGCACGAGTTGTCCCACCGTGTTGCGAGGCTCGCCTGCTCGTCCGGATTTCCAGCGGCGGATTCGCGACCACGCGGTTGTGACGGCAACCAGGCCCGCGAGGATTGCCAACGCGTAGAAGATCGCCTTCGGCCCGGTGCCGATGTTACGGAAGATCTCTCGTGTGAGTGTCTCAGTTGGCATCGAGTTGTTGAATCATTTCAGGCACGACGTCATACAGGTCGCCGACGATCCCGTAGTCGGCGACTTCGAAGATGGGTGCGTGGGGGTCGGAGTTGATCGCGACGATCACTCGTGAGTTCTTCATGCCGGCCAGATGTTGGACGGCTCCTGAGATGCCCACGGCGATGTAGAGTTCCGGGGCCACGACCTTTCCGGTCTGGCCGACCTGCAGGTCGTTGGGTGTCAGCCCGGCATCGACCAGTGCGCGGGAACTGCCGGTGGCTCCATCGAACCGATCGGCCAATCCTCCCACCAGTCGTTCGAAGTCCTCGGTTGTCTTGAGTCCCCGACCACCGGAGACCACCACCCGGGCTTCAGTGACATCGGGTCGGTGACTGGGACGTCCATCGAGTCCCCGGTGACGGGTTGATGTCGACAGGTGGAGCGGGTCGATCTCGATCGGGGTGATCGAGGCGGGCAGCGGATCCCGTTGTGGTGCTTCGGCAACGGTGGGTCGCACGGTGACGATCAGCGGCTTCCCGTGCAGGACGATGCTGGCGGTCACCGCTCCGGCGTAGATCGGCCGTTGCCAGACCAGGCGACCCGCATCGCGTCGAAACCCAGTCACGTCGCTGGCCATGGCTCCACCGAGCAGGCCTCCGGCTCGGCCGAGGATGTCGCGGGCGAACGTGGAACTGGCGCCCAGGAGGATGTCGATTGATTCGGATCGCACGACCGCGGCAGTCACCTCGGCCCAGCGGTCCGCCAGTGGTGCGGCCAAGTCAGCATGCGAGCCCAGCAGCACCGGTGCGAGGGTTGATGCGTCGTCAGCCACCGCGTCGACCGAGTCCCCCAGCACCAGGCAGGTGACTTGATCGTCCTCACCGTCGGCCAGTTCCCTGGCGAAGCCCACCGCAGCGGCCGTCCCAGCCCGCAACCGTTCGCCGTCATGCTCAGCCAGTACCAGCACGTGCATCGGGGGGGATCCGTCGGGTGTTTTGCAGGTGAATGTGAGGTGTCTAGAACAGTTCGGTGTTTTCTTTGAGACATTCCAGGAGTTCGGAGACGTTTTCGAGCCGTCGGCCCTCCCGCTGCGAGGAGACCTGTTCGAGCCCGACCAATTCGACCCGAGGTTCGATCTCGACTCCCAACTCGTCGAGTGTCATTTCCTGGATCGGCTTGCCCCGTGCGGCGATGATCCCCGGCAGCGAGGCGTAGCGGGGTTCATTGAGCCGGAGATCGACGGTAATCACGGCCGGCCAATCGATCGAGATGGTCTCGATTCCGTGATCGGTTTCGCGGGCCACGTCGGCACCGTGGTCGGAATCATCGATTTGCGAAGCGAAGGTGGCCTGGGGCCAGCCCAGGCGTGCGGCCAGGAACTGTCCGGCCTGGGCCGAATCGTCATCGACAGCCTGTTTACCCATCAGGACCAGTTGCGGTTCGAGTTGGCGGACCAGTTCGGCCAGGATGCCCGCGACATTCCACGGATCCAACGGCTCGGGGGCCTCGATCCGGATCGCCCGGTCAGCTCCCATCGCCAACGCCGTCCGCAGTTCGTCCTGGTACGCTTCTCCCCCGATTCCCACCACGACCACCTCGACGTCGTCACGTCGCTCGCGCAGCTGCAATGCTCCCTCGACGGCGATTGCATCGAAGGGGTTGATGAGGAACGAGAGGTTCGCGGTGTCGATGCCGACTCCATCGGGGGCGACTCGAATCACCCCGTCCGTGTCGGGCACCCGCTTGGTTGGAACCAGGACCAGGAAACTCATGCCGTCGATCCGTTTTCGGAGTTCTCCTCGAGACCACCTCCGCCACCGTCCTCGATCCGTCCGTAGTATCCTGCCTGCATCTGGTAACAGGCCGCCTCGATTTCGGATCGGCTTTGCAGTTGGGGGTGCTCGAAGAACCGGTCGGCGTGGATGGCCTCGATGTCGTAGTCGGTCTGTCCGTTGAGGACGAGGTCGGCCATGATCACGCCGATCGCCGGGCTCTGCACGATCCCATGCCCACAGAACCCCGAGCAGTGAAACAGGCCGTCGATGTCGGGCCGCTTGCCGCAGAAGGGCTTGCCATCGGGTGTGAAGGTCATGATCCCACGGGTGATGGTCATCGGGGTGCGTTCGTCGATCCACGGGAATCTCCGCTTCGTGGCGTCGATCAGCAGGGCCACGTGGAGATCGTCGGCACGAACCGAGAGTGCCGACATGTCGAAGTCGTCGGGAAGAGACCGCATGTCGTGCTGCACCGCATCGGCACCGTACATGCCCACGATCAGGCCACCGGACTCAGGGCGAGAGTAAAGTCTCAGGTGCCGGTTACGGGTGGCCGGGCTGAGTCGATCGACCGGGTGGTTTTCGTCGGGACGGGTGGTCAGGTAGACGTGGCCCAGGGCGGCGGTCTGCAGAGGGGTGTCTGCCAGGTCGGCGACCAGGTAGGACCATGGCCCCGCGGCGTTGATCACCACGTTGGTCGAGATTGTCCCCTGGTCGGTGACAACGCTCTGGACGTGGCCGTCGGAGAACTCGAGACCGCGGACCGGGCAACCTGAGCGGTAGACGACCCCGTGCTCGCGGCCGACTTTCAGGTAAGCGGCGACCAGTTCGGCCGGCTGAATGTGGCCATCGGTGGGACAGTAGCAGGCGTCCAGGAGGTCGTCGGTCCGCATGTAGGGCAACCGCTCGGCGACCTCGTCGAGATCCAGGTGATCGATGTCAAAACCGATCCCTCGACCCATCTTGACCAGGTCGCGGATCTCCCCGGCTCGCTCCTCGGTCTCGGCCACACGCAACGAACCAGTCTGCACGAAGATCTCGACGCCGGCACGCTCCTCCAGTTCGGCGACGATCTCCACACCGTCCATCAGCATTTTCGTCGCCGCACGTGTGCCTCGGAGTTGCCCGAGCAGTCCGGCGGCTCGGCCGGTTGAGCCGTTGCCCAGGCGTTCGCGTTCGAGCAGCGTGACCGAGGCTCCTCGAGCGGCCAACTGCATCGCGGTACTCAGACCCGCGACGCCTCCGCCGATGACGACGACGTCGCTGGTGGTGGGGAGCGGGTCGGCCATTTCGGATTCGGTCCGGCGCAGCAGGTCGGGTATCGAACGCGTTGGCAGTCTAGCGGGTTGCTTGGGCATGTTGAAGCCGTGCAACAGGGTCTCTCTGCAGAGGTTCTCTCCAACGGCCGCCAGAAGCCGTTTCAGGTCAATTCATGCCAGTTCATGTCAGTTCATGTCAGCTCATGCCACCTGGATTGCCCAGATTGTCGTTCCGGACATGAGTTGATTGACCGAGTTGGACTGGGTGTGTGATTGGTTCATGTCGTGGCCCGGGAGTTGACGAATCAAGAGGTGTGGTGGTCTGGCGAGTGGTGAATAGGAGTCAGGAATCAGATGTCGCGTGAGAATCGGAATACGGGGAGTCGTGTCAGCGGTTTAGAGATCCAGCGTGGTCGCACTGGTCAGCCATTCCGTCCGCTGGTGGAGGGTCGCCTGGTATTGGGATCGGCTCCGGAGTGTGATGTCCGCTTGGGTGGAGTCGGTATGCCGGCAGTCCACAGCCAGGTTCATGAGGATGGTGGTCGTGCCTGGATCGAGTCGCTTTCGGCCGATCCGGCGTTGCTGATCAACGGTCGCGAGTGCGACACGTGGGTATTGACCGACGGCGACGTGATCGTGGTGGGTCCCTTTGCGTTCACCTGGCGGTCGGATGGTGGAGTCTCCGAGTCGGTTTCGAGTTTGGTCGAGCAGCCGTTGTCGGAGCTGTTGGATCAGTTGGATCGGGACATGACGTTGGTGGCCGAGAGTGCCGAGACGACACGTCGTGCGGCGTCGACGGTTGTGGAAGCGGCGTTGGAGACGATTTACGGTGGTACTGTTGGTGCCGACTTGAGTTCGGATGTTGAGACGGGCCGTCGCGACGAGATGTCGGCGAAGTTCGACGAGTTGACTCGTCGTTTCGAGGCCCACGAGTCGGCTCATGCCGAGTCCGTTTCGAGTTTGCTGGACAGCCAGGAGCGACTGGCTTCCCAGGTCGAGGCGTTGGTGTCTCGATTGTTGGACGAGCGATCCGGCGGGTCGGCTTACCGTGCGAGTGCCTAGTTGCGGGTTTCGCGGAACTTCAGTTCAGGCGTCTCGATCGTCACGACGGTATTGGGTGGAACGCTTTGTGTCAGCGACACGCTGGCTCCGATGACCGAGTGGGCACCGACGGTGGTCTTGCCGCCGAGCACGGTGGCATTGGCGTAGATCACGACCCCGTCTTGGATTGTCGGGTGTCGTTTTTCTCCTCGAACAAGTTTCCCGCTGTCGTCCTTTGGGAACGAGAGAGCTCCGAGTGTGACGCCCTGGTAGAGTTTGACGTGCGAGTGGATTTCGGTGGTTTCTCCGATGACGACACCGGTTCCGTGATCGATAAAGAACGACGGTCCGATTTTGGCACCGGGGTGGATATCGATCCCGGTCCGGCTGTGCGACCACTCGGCCATCATTCTCGGGATGAAGGGAATGTCGAGTTGGTGGAGTTGGTGAGCGAGTCGGTGAACGGTGATGGCCTGGAGTCCGGGGTAGCAGAGGATGACTTCATCGAGTCCTCGAGCGGCGGGGTCGCCGTCGAAGGCGGCCTGGACGTCTGTGGCGAGCAGGTCGCGAAGTTCCGGCAGCGAAGCGAGTGCTGTGACCGCCTTGTCACGTGCCTGATCAATGAACATCTCGTCGGTCTCGTACGAATCGGCTGAATCCCTGGCGGGGTCGTCCGAGTCGGTCAAGTCGGTCAAGTCGGTCAGGGCCTGTTCGTACTGGATGGCTCGGGCGATTTGCTGTGTGAGTTGGACGTGGAGTCGATCGAGCAGTTCGGAGACATGTTCGGCGGCGTCGCTGGAGTGGAGAGTTTGGCGACGTTGGTAGCCGGGGTAGATGATCTCGATCAGGTCCAGCGTGATCGCGGTCACGGCATCGCTGTTGGGCAGCGGTGGCTGGTCGAGGTGGTTGATGGTGCCGATCTGGCTGTAGGTCTGGACGACCTGATCGGTCACATGCGACAGCGGTGCCTGGTCTGGTGCTTGGGAAGTCATGTCTTGGCATCCGACCCGTGCAATGGCCCTGTCTGGTGGGATTCTAGCAGTTGGTTTAACCGTGCCCAAGTGCAGGGGTGGTCGTCGATGCGTCGGTTTCTTGAGGCTGTGTTCTGGCCATACTGTTCCCGGAGGGGGATGTTACACTGACCCGGGAGCCAAGGAGGGACAGTGCGATGCGGGTTGTTGTTGGTGTGCTGATCGCATGGACGGTCGTGTTGGTGAGTTGTGGCCAGGCCGTGGCTTCCGAATGGTCTCAGTGGCGTGGAACGTCTCGAGACGGCGTGGCGGACGGGTCGGGGTTACCGGCCGAGTGGCCCGAGTCGTTGCGTCGTGCCTGGGGAAAGCGGGTCGGTGCGGGCCATTCGTCTCCGGTGGTGCATTCGGGTCGTGTGTACCAGATGTCCCGTGAGGGCGATCGGGAGGTGGTGCGGGGATTGGATTTGGCGACGGGTCGTGAGTTGTGGAAGGTCGGGTACCGGGCCAAGTACAAGGTCGAACCGGTGGCTCGGGATCATGGAGCCGGTCCAAAATCGACTCCGGTCCTGGTCGGAGGCCGGTTGGTAACGTTTGGGATCAGTGGGATCCTGAGTTGTTGGGACACGTCGAGCGGTCGCAGGGTTTGGAGTCACGAGTTCAGTCAGCGTCATCGGCTGACATCGCCATTGTACGGCCATGCTGCCTCACCGATCGTAGTCGATGGTCGGGTGATTGTTCACGTGGGTGGCCACGACGACGGAGCGTTGTGTGGGTTTGACCTGGCCAGTGGACAGTTGGCGTGGCGGTGGACTGAGGATGGTCCGGCCTATGCGTCAGCGGTGCTTCTGACCGTCGCCGGCAAGCGGCACCTGGTGACTCAGTCGCAGAAGTTCCACCTGGGGTTGGATCCGGCGACAGGCACGATCCTGTGGCGCGAGCCGTTTTCCACTCAGTTCGACCAAAACAGTGTCACACCGCTGGTGGTTGGTCGCGGCGTGATCGTGGGCGGTTACAACCGTCCGACGGAGTGGTTGGAGGTGAGGTCTCGCGGCGGTCGGTTGCGGGCCGAGTCGAGGTGGAAGAACCGGGAGATTTCGATGTACATGAGCAGTCCCGTGCTGGTTGGCGGCCGGGTGTTCGGGATGACTCACAGGCGTCGTGGCCAGTTGTTCTGTGCGGATCCGGCGACCGGCGAGGTGGACTGGACGACCACAGGTCGGCTGGCCGAGAACGCCGCGATTGTTGCTGCCGGCGGCGTATTGCTGGTGTTGACGACCGATGGCAACCTGCTGGTGGTGGCAGCTGATCCGGGTGGGTACCGGGAGTTGGCGAAGTACCACGTATCGGAATCGGCGACGTGGGCTCATCCGGTGCTGGTGGGGTCGAAGTTGTTGGTGAAGAACCGGGATGAGCTGTTGGTTTTTGACTTGGCGGGGTGATTGGGGCGGGGCGGCGGGGGGGCGGGGGCGAAGTTTAGAATTCGAACAGGGACTGAGTTTTGATGATGGCGCCGCTTTTGGGGAAGGTGTGAAAGGCGTTGATGAGCAGGCTGTCGGTCCAGTTGTCGCTGGTGATCAGTGACAGCGGTGGCGGGTCGAAGCGGCCGGTGGTGGGGAAGGTGAAGGCGACGGCGGCGGTGAGGCTGTCGGAGAGCAGTTCCTGGTGCACGTTGAGGAAGATTTCCGGGTCGAGTTGTTCGAGTTGGTAGCTGGCGAAGTACTTGATGCCGTTGTCGAACTCGAACGATTCGTGCTGACTGCCTCGGATGCGATCTTCGATGAGTTGGTGAGTTTGAGGCAGAGGGTGCTGTCGTGCCGAGGTGACTTCGGTGACCGTCTCACCTCGGACTCGCAGCGACACCATGTGTCCGGTGTCGCAGATGTTGAGCGAGACCGAGTATTTGTCGTGCCAGATCTCGGCTTCGGCTCTCACATCAACCAGTTCGGGATGCACCGATCGCCGAAACAGGTGAAACACCAGTTCGCTGGCGTCGGGTCGAACCGAGGAGAGTGACATGTCGAGTTGGCAGTTGGGGTGTCTCTGGCCGGGTAATCGCGTGTGATTGTACCCCTGCTCTGGACTGGTTGCCACCGGTCTTCTTGGCCAGTTTTCGACCTGGCTTTTTAGTTGGCCGCATTGGCTTCGAGATTGAGCAGTCGTTTTTTCAGTCGAGTTCCTTGTGGTGCGGAGAAGCCGCCGAGTTTGCCGGAGGCAGCGACAACTCGGTGGCAGGGGACGAGGATTGGGACGGGGTTATTGGCCATTGCGGTCCCGACGGCACGAGCGGCTCGGGCTCGTCCGATCCGTTTGGCCACCTCGCCATAGCTGGCCGTCTGTCCGTACCCGATTCCTCGGACGAGGTTCATCACCTGAAACCGGAACGTGGTCATCGGCGGCAGGACGAGTGCCACGTCGTCGAAGTCGATTCGTTCTCCGGCCGCAAAGTCTTCCATCCGGGCTCTCAGCTCGGGATCCCAATCCGATTCTCGAGCCGAGCGATTTGCGACACGATGTCTCAGCGAGGCGGCCGAGTCGTGACCGATTTCGACCTGGTGAACCGACTGTCCGTCTCCGAGCAGTCCGAACCAGCCCAGGGATGTGGGGAAGACGGAGAGCAGCAGGTCGCATCGGGGGTCGTTCATGAGTTCTGATATTGGTGAGAGAGTTGGACTGAGGTGTTGGCGATGGTCTTTGACCGTCTGCACGGCGACCTCTATAATACGTCACTCACGACCGCTGATCCTGTCTCATTCGGCACCCGAGGGGGTGTCTCGGTCAACGGCTCACTCTGTGACTCATGCCGCGGTAGTCTCATTCGAGGTTCCTCTCGATCATGCATGCCTACAGTTCGCTGGCGGACGAATTCTACAGCAACATGAACTTGAGCACCGAGATGGCTCTTCCGAACAACCGGGAGACAGTGCTGGGGTTCTTGGAGCGGGTTCAGAAGTCGTATCCGACGATGCGGAATTTCTACACACGAGACAATGGCGACTTTGTGCTCGAGGAGGACAAGGACCAGGGCCAGCAGCGGTGGCTTTCGATCGAGCCCCGTCGGATCAACAGTGGGCATGTGAACCCGGACGATCTGGACGAATCGCTCGAGCAGCACCTGTTGGTGTTGCAGCAGGTGCCGTACATGCTTTCGGTCAGTCCGTTGGACTGCGAGGCATTGGACTACATGATGGGTTTCGATTTCTCCTACAGCGGCAACCACGACGCGTTGGTGGCCGAGGCGTTGGGAACGCTGGTGATGTTGGAGGGGTTGATGGAGATGTCGGGGTCGGAGGTCTTGAACTACGAGCCGGCGATCACGTTGAGTTTGGACGAGACGTGTCGTCGGCAGGCGAGGTTGATGATCGAGACGCGGACCAACGCGTACCAGGTCCGCAAGGGGGACTTCCCGGACGAGTTGATCAGCGTGTACTTCACGGTCCGTCAGTACGGGAGCCTGGAGGCGGACGCGTCGTTCGAGGAGACGTTGAAGGAGTTACGAGTCCAGTGCGAGGAGTTGCTTGACGCTTTCGTGGTCGAGCAGATCCTGCGTCCGTTGGCTCAGGCGATTGCGACCAAGTAGTCGGCCAAGTTGGTCTTGGCGGACAAAACCGAACGGGGACCAGGAGAATTCGACGTGGCCGTTGCGCTCAGCCAGTTTGCCAAGACCCTGTCGGTCGAGACCGCGTTCACTGTTCTGGCGGTGGCCAAGCAGTTGATTGCTGCGGGGAAGGACGTTGTCGAGTTGGAGATCGGCGACAGTCCATTCGACAGCACGGCATCGGCGAAGTCGGCCGGTGTGGTTGCGATCGAGGACAACCAGTCGCACTACTGTCCCTCTCCGGGGATCCCGGCTTTCCGCGAGGCGGCGGCGCAGTTCGTTTCCGACGAATTCCGGATCCCGGCGACTTCGGCCAACATCGTGGCCGGACCGGGCGCGAAGGTTTTCGAGCAGTTCTTTTGCGAGGCGTTTCTGAACCCTGGCGACGGCGTGTTGGTGTTCAGTCCGTTTTTCCCGACCTACATCCCCAACATCGAGCGTCGAGGTGCTCGAGCGGTGCTGACTGGGTTGCGGCAGTCGAGTGGTTTTCGGCCCGAGGTGTCGGCGATCGAGAGTTTTCTGGCGGACGATCCGCAGCCCAAGGCCATTTTTCTCAATTCGCCTCACAACCCAACCGGTGGTGTGACGACCCAGGAGGACCTGGTGGCGATTGCGGATTTGGTTCGAGGCAAAGAGATCGCGGTATTTTCTGACGAGCCGTACTGTCACATGGTCTGGGAGGGTCGTCACTGTTCGTTGCTCGAGCAGCCGGGGATGCTGGACCAGTGCGTGGCGGCGTACACGTTCAGCAAGTCGTACAGCATGAGCGGTTGGCGGTTGGGTTTTGCGGTGACTTCGGAGCGGATTGCCGATTCGATCGGCAAGATGATCAACACATCGCTTTCGTGCACTCCACCGTTGGTGCAACTTGCAGGAGCCGCTGCATTGGTGAACGACCACGCCGAGCGGGACGGTGTGATGAACGAGTTTCGCGACAAGGTGATGTTGTTGACCGAGGGGCTCAACGCGATCGACGGCGTCCATTCTCTCGATCCCAAGGCGACGTTTTACGTCTTCCCGAACGTGATGCCGATCTGCAACCGGTTGGGGATCCGTAGTCACGGGTTGGCGATGTACTTGCTCGAGGGTGCGGACGAGGAGTTTGGTGTCGCGTGTTTGGGTGGTGAGTGTTTTGGTGAAGCGGGGGATGGGTTCTTGAGGTTCAGTTGTGCCGAGTCGAACGACCGGCTGCAGCAGGCGTTGGATTTTCTGCCCGAGGCGTTTTCGAGGTCGGATCGAATTGCGTCGTATCTGGAGAGTCATCCCGAGTACCGTCTTGAAACGTTGTACGAGACCGAGTGTTGAGCGAACTTGTGGTTGGCGTTGCGTGCCCGGCATTACCGATGTGGCAGGTGCGGTTGATTCGATTGGTGACGGCCGGTTACTGGGTGTCGATGTGTGTGGGGACGCACATGCCGAATCCTCCGGATGTTGTTCCGACGAACGTGTCGGACACGTGGTTGCACTTGGGCGCGTATTTCGGTCTTTCGGTTTTTCTGGTCGGGTCGGTTGCCGATCGTGGTCGGTTGAGTGTGTTGGCGTCGTTGAGGCTCTGGGCCGTGGTCCTGGTCTACGGGGCTCTGGACGAGTGGACTCAGATGATCCCAGTCCTTCACCGCACGGCCGAGTGGAAGGACTTTGCGGCCGATGCAGCGGGATCGGCTGGTGGTCTGATATTGGGATCGGTTTTGGTCCGATTGTGTTCCGGTCGGCTGCGCGGTGGCGGATCTGGTGGAGATCGGTGATCGGTAAAGGTTGAAAGCTGGCGAGGGGGTCCGCATAATGGGGGATTCCCTCAGTCCGCGACTCACTTCGGGCCCCATTGGTCTGGCTTGTTGATTCGCGTCGGTTTCGATCCCGAATCCGATCCACGGCTGGTACGCAAGAAGGACGAGAGACCGATGGTCAGAACCAAGTCCCGCACCGAGATCCGCAAGGCGCGAAAGCGCAAGGCTCGTCAGCAGCGTAAGCTGACGTGTCGATTCTGTCCCGACGGGTGCGACAATTCGCCTCGACCGATTTACGTCGACTACAAGGACGTGAAGACATTGCGTTCGATGGTTAACCGCAACGGTCACATGTTGTCGCGACGCCGCACGGGTTGCTGTGCGAAGTACCAGCGAGCGGTCCGTCGAGCGGTGTTGCGAGCTCGGTTCATGGGTTTGTTGCCCTACGTGCCTCAGGACTGAATCGGCTGGGTTTGGTGATTGAGTCGGGACAGGCACCCGCCTTTGGCGGTGAGCCAGTCCCTTGTTGGCAGTTCGCGTCGGCTTGGAGAGGAGCGACGTTACGCATGTCTGAATCGATTTCTCCCGACCCGTTGTTTTCGATTGCCGACCGGGTGACGGTCGTATCGGGCGGCAGCCGCGGGATTGGCAGGGAGATGGCTGCCGGGTTTGCTCGGCGTGGCGCGTTGGTAGTTGTGACCGGCCGTGATGCCGAGACGCTCGAGGCGACTGTGTCCGAGATCGCCGCTGAGGTCGACAGTCGTGTGTTGGGGATTGTCTGTGACGTGTCGAAGCCGGCCGACATCGCGCGGTTGGTCGAGGAGGTTGTGAGTGAGTTTGGTCGGATCGACGTTCTGCTGAACGTGGCGGGTGTGAACCGTCGGAAGCGAGTCGAGTTGGTGACCGAGGAGGACTACGATTTTATTCTCGACATCAATCTCAAAGGCGCCTTCCTGATCGCTCAGGCCGCCGGCCGCCAGATGATCGCTCAGGAATCGGGCACGATCATCAACGTCGATTCGTTGAACACTTATGCTCCGCTAAAGGGAGTGGCTCCGTATGCGATGAGCAAGGCGGGGCTGGTGATGATGACTCGATCGTTGGCAGCCGAGTGGGGCGAGCACGGAGTGCGTGTGAACACGATTGCTCCGGGCTTCATCCTGACCGACATGACAAACACGTTGTGGTCGGACCCGGTGATGCGGGAGTGGGGATTGGCGAACACCCCGCTTCGTCGGTTGGGCGAGGTCGAGGACCTGGTGGGTGCAGCGGTGTTTTTGGCGGCCGAGGCTTCGGCGTTCATGACCGGTCAGGTGGTGCGAGTCGACGGCGGATTCTCGGCCGGCCTGTTGTGGCCGATCCCGCTGGACGACTAGTTTTGGGTTCGGCTTCGGACTCGATTCCCGTGCCTGGTTCTAGGCCGCTCCGTCGGGATCCGTTGGCTGGGGCGACGGTTTTGGCGTGGTGCCGACCAGCACGAAGACGACTTGGACGTGTCTCTTGATCCGACTACCGGCCTTGTCTGGCTGTGAGTCGGATTTTGCATTTGGCTGGATTGCGTCTCGCTTGCCGTCTTCGACACGGACCATGGTGACTCGTTGCATCAGTTCCGGTGGCAGATCGAGTCGGACCTGAGCCGAGGCCAGAGCCGGTTGCTTTCTGGCTCCGAAAGCGGCGAGAGATCCGGGTCGGGTTTTGGATTTTCTGGTTGATCGAGTGGGGCTTGGCCGGCTGGCTGCTGGAGCGGATCTGACAAGGCGTGTGGCGACGCGGCCTTTGCCGAAGGCTTGGAGTTGTGCGAGAGCCTGTCGTCCTCCGGGAGCCGTCTGAAGTGTTGCGATTTGGAGTGTTCCGGCGAGTTGCATTTCCGAGACCACTTCCCGCCTCAACTCGGCCATTGCCTGGGACATTTGTTCGGAAGAGGCCTGGACGACGACGCTGACGAGTTGTCCGCCTTGGGCGAGTGATTTGCCGGCCGGTTGGCTGTCGCCGGTATTCCTGCGGGCGGTGTCTGCTGGGAGGTCGACGGAGGCGATTTCGTGTTTTTGCAGCAGCAGTCTGAGTGAAGTGAGACCTTGTTGGATGTCGACGACCGTCAGTCGGACGACAACCGCTTGGTCTCCGGATGTGTCGATGGCTGAGAGGATTTGGCCGACTTCGGCGTTGTCGGGAGTGGAATTGAAGAGTAGTTCGTTTGGTGGTTTCGGGACGTTGGTTGCACTGGGGCCGAAACCGCCTTCGGAGGCACCTGACGCGGTTGCGGTGTCGGACATGGCCAGTTGAGACGACGAGCTGGGCGTTTTGGCGACGGCGGCCATGTCGAATTCATCAGAGGCAGTCGGCGAGGTTGGCCACGGCGACCATTGCGGTGCCAGGGCGAGCATGACCAACGCGGCCACTGATGTGAGAGCCACTGCTGCTGCGATCCAGGGTCGGCGTTGAGTGTGCGTGGTGCGCTGCGGTGTTGGCTGCGGTGTGGGCTGCGGTGTGTTGAGGAGGGAGTTGTGGAGTGCTTGGGGAGCGGAGTCTGGTTGGAGTTGGTTGAGGAAGTTGGAGAGTGAGCGGAGTTCGTCGAGTGTATGGCGTGCTGTTTCGGAGTGTTCGAGGTGGGTTTCGACGGCTTGGGTTTCTTCGGCGGTCAGTTCGCCATCGAGGTATGCCGAGAGCAGTCGATCCGGACTGTTGGAGTGGTTCGGATCGGGCCGTTCGTCAGGCGAGTGTTTTGGTGTTTGGCGATTCATAGGTTTTGGCCCGCGCAGAATGGTCTATGTGCTTAGGACGCGTTGAGGGTGGCTTAGGTTCCCGTTGTTTGTTGGATCTGCGGATTGCGGTGTTTGTTGCGGTGTTTGTTGCGGTGTTTGTTGCGGTGTTTGTTGCGGTGTTTGTTGCGGTGTTTGTTGCGGTGTTTGCTGCGGTGTTTGCTGCGGTGTTTGTTGGAGCAGATCGGCTTGCGGTCGGTTGAATGAACGGCGACATTGGAGTGATGCGATTGTTTTCGATTTCCGGTCTGATTGTCGGTCTGTTGGTTTGCGGGCCAGGAGTGTCCGCTGCCTGTGGAGCGGATCGGGTTGTTGACCTGAGCGGATTGGCCGAGTTGGTGGTATTTCCCGAGTCGGTCGTCTTGGCCGGTCACGGTCAGCGTCAGCGGTTGGTTGTGACCGGTTTGACCTCGTCGGCCGAGTCAGTTGGATTGGGTCGAAGTTGGGATTTGGGTCGTCGTGCGAAGTACCGTGTCGAGCCATCTGGTGTCGTCGAGGTGAGTATCGACGGCGAGTTGATTGCTCGCACGAGCGGTACAGCGTCGGTGTTTGTGTCGGTTGGTAGTTTCGAGGCGAAGGTTGTGGTGCGGGTTCACGGTGGTGAGACGCATCGAGCGGTCGAGTTCGCCAACGACATCAATCCGTTGCTGACCCGCTTGGGATGCAACGGCGGCAGTTGTCACGGCAAGTCGACGGGTCGCGGCGGTTTTCGGTTGAGTTTGTTTGGTCATCATCCGGAGTGGGATTTCGAGTGGATTGCATCGGGCGGTCGCGGTCGTCGGATTTTCGCGGCATCTCCGGGCCAATCGTTGTTATTGCAAAAGCCGACCCTGGGTGTGGCTCATGGCGGCGGTCGTCGCATGTCGGTCGATTCGGACGCGTACCGATTGTTCAGGCGATGGGTCGCCGAGGGTGCTGGTTGGGGTCGTCGTGACGCGGCGAAACTGCTGCGAATCGAGGTATTTCCGACCGAAGCGACCTTGTTGTCGGGTCATCATCAGCAGTTGGTCGTAACGGGTATTTTTGACAACGGGACGACTCGGGACGTGACGCGGGTGGCCGAATTGCGGACCAATGATGCGAGCCTGGTGGAAGTTGGCGATACGGGATTGTTGACGGCTGGTCGTCGCACGGGTCAGACGGCGGTGATCGCGTTGTTGCAGGGTCGGGTTGCGGTATCGCGATTGACGGTTCCGTTGGAGTCGTCACGGGCCAAGTGGCCCGAGTTCCCGATCGTGAACCTGATCGACGGTCACGTCGAGCGGAATCTAAAGATCCTGGGAGTGGCTCCCTCGCCGGTTTGCGACGACGCGACCTTTTTGCGGCGAGTCTCGTTGCACCTGTCTGGTCGGATTCCGTCGTCGGCGTCTGTCGAGTCGTTTCTGGCTGACGGTTCGGAGGTTAAGCGGGCGAAGTTGGTGGAGCGGTTGTTGAGTTCATCGGAGTACGCCGACACGTTTGCTCAGAAGTGGTCTGCATTGTTGAGAAACAAGCGTCGCGGTCAGGCGGACCGGATTGTCGGGACGATCACGTTTCACCGTTGGATCCGCAACGCGATCGCGAGCGGGATGCGTTACGACGATTTCGTGCGTCAGATCTTGACGGCCACCGGCAACGTCAGCGTATCGCCGGCTGCTCAGTGGTACGCCGAGGTACGATACTTGGACCGTTACGTGGACGACACGGCCCAGGTCTTTTTGGGTCTTCGCATCGGTTGTGCCCGTTGCCACCACCATCCTTTCGAGAATTTCACTCAGGGCGACTACTACGGCCTGGCGGCATTTTTCACTCGAGTCGACCGTCGTGGTGGAGTGGGTAATTCGGAGCGTCGATCGAACGAGACGATCGTGATCAAGGCGAGCGGCAGTGTGCGTCACCCGGTCACCAACGACCTGGTCCAGCCTCATGTCCTGGGTGGTCCGGATCTGGAGATCCCACGTTACGCGGACCCGCGCGACCGGCTTGTGGACTGGATGGCTCGACCGGACAACCCGTACTTTGCTCGAGCCTTCGTCAACCGAATGTGGGCTCATTGTTTTGGCCGCGGTCTGGTGGAGCCGATTGACGACTTGCGGGTGACCAATCCGGCGACGAACCCGGCGTTGTTGAATGCATTGGCTGCCGACTTCGTTGCCAGCGGTTTCGACATGCGTCGGGTCTTGCGATTGATCACAACGAGCACGACGTATCAGCTGGACTCATCGGCCAACGTCGACAACCTGGACGAGACCACGTGTCATTCGCGCTTTTATCCTCAGCGGTTGTCGGCCGAGACGTTGTTGGATTCGATCGACCAGGTCACATCTCGGCCCACCACCTACAGCGGTCTCCCGAGTGGGACTCGAGCGATGCAGTTGCCCGACGAGGGTTATTCGAATCGATTCCTGAAGCTATTTGGTCGACCGCCTCGTGAGAGTGCATGCGAGTGCGAGCGGACGGCCACGCCGAGTTTGTCTCAGTCGCTGTTCTCTCTGAACGACGCGTTCCTGTTGGGCAAGATATTCGATTCGAAGAGTACGGCGACGTCGTTGTCGTCAGCGGAGGGTGATCATGTTTCGCGGGTCGGTCGGTTGTTTCTGTTGGCCTTGTCGCGGCCTGCGACGAGTGAGGAATTGAAAAAGGCGATCAAGTACATTGGTTCGGAGTCCGATGCCAAGACTGCGTACGCGAACCTGATGTGGGCGCTGATCAACACCAAGGAATTCCAGTACAATCACTAACAGCTGTCATCTGGCGACTTCCGGTTGGAAACTGTGTCATGACCCAAACCTTGCCCGTCTGCCGCGGCCCGATGGCTCGCCGCGATTTCCTGAAGCTCGGCGGTCTGTCCCTGGGTGCGCTTTCGAGTGGACTGTCGCCTGACCTGGCTGGTTTGTTGGCAGCCGAAGCGGCGGGAGAAGCGATCGACAACGGTTTTTCGGTGATTCTATTTTGGGCCAACGGTGGTCCGAGTCATCTGGATACGTTCGACATGAAGCCGGATGCTCCGTCGGAGTACCGCGGCGAGTTCCAGCCGATTGCGACGAACGTGCCGGGCATGGACATTTGCGAGTTGTTGCCGAACCTGGCGGGGATGGCCGAGAAGTTTTCGATCGTTCGGAGCTTGTTCCACAACCGGAACGAGCATTCTGGCGGCACCTGTCGATTTCTGAGCGGTTACACACCGAAGGCGGCGAACCCGGCGGATGCCGAGTACCCCGAGTTGGGATCTGTGGTGGCCAAGCAGTTGGAGGACCAGGTCCGGGACATACCGTTGTTCGTGGCGAACACGAAATTCTACGGCGGCGGTCCGGCGTATCTTGGAGCGGCGTATTCGGCTTTCATGCCCAATTCGAAGTTGGTCACATCCAGTGGAGCGAACCAATACGATCCGGTGCCGTTGTTCGGAGCCAAGGACGGCCAGCTGTCGGCTCGAGACACCGCCCTGGCGTCGCTCCGCAAACGGACGTCGCTATTGTCCGAATTCGACGTCTTCCGTCGCGAGTTGGACCGGAGCGGTTCGATGGACGCATTGGACAAGTTCCGTCGTCGGGCGGTGGCCATGCTGACCAGTTCGCGGACGGCTCGGGCGTTTGATTTGACGAAGGAACCCGAGAGTGTGCATCGACGTTACGGCAAGACACACTGGGGTCGCAGCCTGTTGTTGTCGCGTCGGTTGGTCGAGCACGGTGCCAGGTTTGTGCAGATGCAGGCCACGTTCCGGTTGAAGAAGGAGAATGGTCGGACGAGCAACTGGGACGACCACAGTGTCAACGCGGACATCTTCAAGGCGTACCGCGAGCGGATGCCTGTCTTCGACCAGGCGGTGCCTGCCCTGATCAACGATTTGTACGACCGAGGCTTGAACGAGAAGGTGTTGTTCATCTTTTGTGGTGAGTTTGGCCGCACCCCCAAGATCGCTCATCAGGACAAGGCGACCAAGCGACCCGGTCGCGATCACTGGTCGCGAGCGATGAGTATTTTTCTGTCGGGTGGTGGTTTGAAGATGGGGCAGGTGATCGGGGCGACGAATTCACGTGGCGAGAACCCGGTCGAGCGGGTGATGAACAGCAACTGCCTGCTATCGACCGTTTACCGCCGATTTGGCGTGAACACCGATCACCATTACTACGACAACACGGGCCGTCCGGTCCCGATCCTGACCGACGGCGAGCCGATCCGCGAGTTGTTGTAGTTCTGCGTTCGGGTCGATGCCGGCGTTGTCTGCCGGTTCATTGGAACCGAGCGGGTGGAGTGTCCAGTTCGCGGTAGCCGGGATTCTGCAATCCGAAGGCATCGGCGACGCGGTTGAAGAAGGCGAAGAGGGCGGTGACGTAGACGGCTTCGGCGATTTGCGGGTCGCTGTATCCGGCTTCTCTGAGTCCGACCACCTGTTGGTCGGTGGTTGCGGCAGGTTCGAGTGTCAGCGTTTTGACGAACTCGAGCAGCAGTTTCTGTTTGGCGTCGATCTGGGCGTGTTCGAGGTCAGCGGATTCGAGTTGTTCGACGACCGAGTTGTCTTCATCCTGCAACTGCAGGAAGTGGGCGTGTGCGTCGGTTCAGTACTGGCAGTTGTTGAGAGCCGAGACGTAGGTGGCGATGGCTTCCTTTTGTCGTCGGTCGAGGTGGCCGTCGGTGAAGTGGAGTCCATAGGAGGCTTGCATGACCTGTTGCAGGAAATCCGGTCGTGCCGAGAAGCACTTGAGGATTTCGGGCATCCCGTTGCGATCGGGGTTCTGTTCGCTCCACGCCTGGTAGACCCTGGCCAATTCGCCACTGGCCTGATCGTCTTCGACCCACGCGATCCTGGGTTTCGAGTTCATGGTGTTGAGTTCCCGTTCGGGGCGTTTGGGTTTGGGTCCTGGGCAATATCGATCAGGCGGTCGATCAGGGGGTCGTCGATTTCCTGCGATGTGCCATTGGGCCAGCGGACGACGAGTTTTTCGATCCGGTCGATGGATCCGAGTCCGAAGGTGACGGGGAGTTCTGTTTGGGAGAGGTAGCTGCGAGTGGGCATGACTTGCAGGCTACGGATTCCCTGTTTGGTGTGCAGGTCGACCCAGGCTCCGATCGCGGAGCGGTTGACCTGGGATGTGCCTGTCAGTCTGACGCGGAGCCAGTGGTGTCCGAGTTCCTGGTCATTTCTGAGCAGCCTGGGTGGTCCTCCGACGGAGGTAATCAGCAGGTCGAGGTCTCCATCGCCATCGATATCGGCGAAGCTGGCTCCACGGCCGACCATCCGTTTCACGAAGTCCTGTCCACACTGTTCCGCTTCGAGTGCGACGAATTCATTTTTGTGTTGTGGTCCGCAGTTCCAGAGCAGTTGTGGCGGTTGCCGGTAGTGCTGGCTGGCCTGGACGATATTGATGTCGGCTTCGAGGTGTCCATTTGCGGCGAAGATGTCGAGCCGACCGTCGAGGTCGCTGTCGAAGAAGAAGACACCGAAGGTGAGTTCCGGTCGGGTTGGCGGTGCGATGCCATTGGAGACGGCTTCGTCCTGGAAGACTGGCAGTTGGTTGGCGAGTGTGCGTCGGACGTAGAGTGCGGTGGTTTCGTTGGCGAAGTTGCCGATGGCGATGCCGAGTTCACTGGAGTTGCGGAAGTGTCCGATATCGATCCCCATCGCGCCCCGTGCGTTGCCATTGGTGTCGAAGGCGATTCCGGCCTGTCGTCCTTCTTCTCGAAACGTCCCGTCTCCGTTGCCCAGGAACAGGAAGTTGCGAACGGTATCGTTGGCGACGACGAGATCGACATGGCCATCGTCATTGAGATCGGCGAAGGCGACCCCGAGCGACTTGGCTAGTCGGACGTTGGTGCCCGAGTTCTTGACCTCGATCCCGGCGGTGCTGGTGACGTCCTGGAAGGTCCCGTTGCCGGTATTGATGTAGAGGTAGGGGGCGCTGCCGGGGAACTTCTGTGGTTGGCCGTAGGCGCGTAGTGTCCCGTCGAGCGTAAAGTTTTGTGCGAGGTCGAAGTCCTTGCTCCAGCCGACGTAATTGCAGACGAACAGGTCGAGGTCGCCATCGGCGTCGGCGTCGAAGAACCCGCAGCTCGAGCTCCACGCCGAGTCGGAACCGGCGACACCGGCCGTCGTGGTGACATCTTCGAAGTAGGTGCCGGTATTGCGAAACAGGCGGTTGTGTCCGACGGCCGAGATGAATAGGTCGGGGTGTCCGTCGTTGTCGAAGTCACCGACGGCGGCTCCCATGCCGTACAGTGACACGTCGAGTCTCCACTGGGCGGTGACATTGCTGAAGTGTCCGCTGCCGTCATTTTCGTACAGAGCCATGCGGGCGGGTTGTTTGGGCTTGGGTCGGGTGTCCCAGTCCCAGCGTTGCGAATTGACCAGCAGCAGGTCCTGGTCTCCATCGCTGTCGACGTCCAGAAACGCGCAGCCTCCGCCCATGGTTTCCGGCAACAGCTTGTCGCCATAGGCTCCGTTTTCGTGGACAAAGTCGATGCCGGCTTCGTCGGTGATGTCCGAAAAGGGGACTCGGGGAATATCGGCCTCGGGTCGTTTTGGGACCTGAGGCACTTGGAGCGGAGTCCGTTTGGTTATCGGTGGACCGTCATGGGTGAACCAGTCGCGTGCGGCGAGTATGACCGCGACGACGGCGGCGACGACCAGGAAGACTGCCAGCGATTTCTTCAGTGCCCGGGCGATGACGGTGTCGTCACGTTCTTCGGTGTCGTAATCGTAATCCGGAGTCGGCTCGGACAAGTCTTCCACCCCAGCCTGCTGGACCTGTTCGGCCTGTTCGTTCAGGTCTGGTTGTTCGGGTTCATGCGGGGAGTCGTTCATTGGTCCGCTCCGGTCGTCGTCTTCGGCTGCGAGTTGTCTGTTTGCAGTCGGGCGTTGGGATTGAGAGGAGTGACTTTGGAGTCTGGCAGTCCGGGTGCCTGGTTTCGGTGCAGCGGGTAGAATGCGGGTTCTTCGGACGCGGCATTGGCGGCGGGGTACCGTTGTTTGGCTCGACCGACGGCCAGGTCGCGTGCGTTGTCGTCGGGTTTGAACCGAGCGTGCAGTGCGGCGTGTTCGAGGGCCTTTTTGTCATCGCCGAGTTCTCGGAACAGCTGTTGCAGGTTGTAGTGCGCGGTGACATTTTCCGAGTCGATGTCCAGAGTTTTTCTGAAGGTCTCGACGGCTTTTTCGAGGAAGGCTTTTCTCTGGACGGCGACGGTGGAGTCTCGGAGTCGTCGGGCCTGGTCGAAGTAGGTTTGTCCGAGCAGGTTGATGACTCGATAGTCCTTGCTGAAGTCGAAGCCTCGCATGGCCATTTCGGGCGTACGATCTTCGAGCACGCTCTGGAAGTTCTTCCGAGCTTTTTCGAGTTGATTGAGATCTTTGGCGACGAGGCCCGAGAGCCAGGCGATGGTCCATGCTGGAGGTGGCGGGTTGGTGTGTTGTGAGGCACGGGCGAGTGCCTGTGCGGCTTCGGACAGTTGTCCTTCACGGAACAGTGTTCGAGCGAGGTTGAGTGGGCCGTCGAATCGTCCGAGTTGTTCGACTTGTGCGAAGGCATCGTTTGCCTGTCTGAGTTCATCTTTCCCCTTGAGGAACAGTCCGATTCCGTAGTCGTTCCAGCGGATCCACTGCTTGATGTCGGAGGGCGAGTTGGCGACAGGGGTGTCGACGCCCTGTACGGGAAAGGTGACGCGATCGACGGCGAGAACGGTGATGGGCAGGTGGTTGGCCAGTCGTCCGGTTGCCGGGTCGAGTCCTCGGATTTCGAGGTCTCCGGTCTTGCGACTGCGTGCGATGAAGTCGGTGTACTGTTTGTCGAACTTGCGGTAGTTGAGTTTCACTTCGACGGTGACGGGTGCGTCGAGTTGTTTGGGCAGCACGAGTTTGTAGTGAACGACCTGTCCGGCTCCGGGCGGGATCTGGTGGTTGTAGAGTGGCGTGAAGATGTCTTGCGGGTTGCGTCGATCGATACGTCGGCCGTTGACGTCGAGCAGGAAGACGTTGACGAAGTGCGACCACGGGTCGACTTCACGTTGCCGATCGAGGTGTCCACTGGCTCCGATCACCCGGTCTCCGGAGGTGACGGTGACTTCGAGCCAGACCTCATTCGAGTCGACTGTTCCCTGGGTGAAGAGGTGTCCGAGTTTGACGGTCCGGATGACGGCATCCATCAGGTAGCTGGCGCCGGGTTTGAGAGTGGGGACATCCGGTCGTAGTGGGGCGTGTTGTTTGCCGACGAGCGAGTGTCCTTCTCGGATGCTGAACAGATCGACTCGCATGGTCCCTGCCAGGAAGTCCTGGTGTGCGGCGATGACCTTGGGTCGATTGCGGAACCAGGCGATGCCGGTGTTGGCACCGGGGAACAGGTGATCGTGGATACTGAGCGTGCCCGAGTCTCCGAACGGCCTGGCTCCGAAGTCGTTGGAAGCGACCGAGGGCATGTGGCAGCGGTTGCAGTTGGTTTCGGCCTTGGGCGGGTAATAGAAGCTCGAGGCACCGTGTCCGAGTCCTGAGAGCAGGAAGGCGTCGTAGTGGTTTTGGCCGCGGATGAAGTGTTTCTGGTAGCTGTTGCCGTCGATGTGTTTGAACTTGTTGAGAGCCAGCGGCAGGTGCACCTTGTGGCAGACGCTGCAGAATTCGGTTGTCTTGTGCAGCGGTTTGAGGAAGGTCTTCTTGTGGAAGTCGGGCTTGGCCTTGACCAGTTGATTGTTGATCCATTGCAGCGTCTTGTTGTCGCTGTAGGCGAAAGGATAGTGCAGTGGTTCTTCGATGGTGTAGTCCGAGTTGCCTCGATTGCTGTTGATGTGGGTGATGGCGTGGCAGACGGTGCAGGTGATCCCGGCATGAGCGGTCGGGTCGTTGACGTCGTCGTAGTCCCTTTGATCGAAGGCCCCGCTGAAGAACGGCACGGGGTCGTGGCAGCCGGCGCACCATCGCGAGGCTTTGACATTGCCGTCGTGTTCGAACGCGACTTTTCGAGTTTCGCGGACGCTGGGCAGGTAGGCGGCGTTGTTGAACGAGCTGAATCGATGGACGCTGTCGGACCAGGCGGCGTGTGTGTCGGGGTGACACTTCTTGCAGTAGCTGTCCATCATGAGTGCTTCGCGAGGAATGAACTTGCCGCTGGTCGTCCGAGCCAGCGACGGTTCGAAGTACTGGACACCATCCTCGGACCCGACGACGTTCCACTGCCTGGGGTCCTGGGAGTGCATGAGCACCATGACGAGCACGGCGGCAGCGGCGACCGCGGCGATGCGGCCTCCGATGTGCCACTTGATCCGCGGCCCCGACAGCCGGTGCAGCCAGTAGAGCCACAAGGCGAGCAGGGGCAGGATGACGTGCAGCCAGTAGACCAGGTTGCGGCCGAGGGGGTGCTTGAGATCGATGACGTTTTCGACTCGGACCAGTGCAAACCCGGTGGCGAGCACGGCGATCGAGACGGCAAACAGGACGTAGCCGACCCGGACCGCTCGGCGGTTGCGGCGATTGTGAGCGTTTCGGATGTGCAGGCCGCCGAAGATCAACAGCGGCAGGACCAGCAGCAGTCCGCCGGCGATGTGGCCGAGCAGCATGAGGAAGTAGAAGTGAGTCTGGTAGACCTCGCCGGTGGCCCATTGCATGAGTGTGATGGAGGAGAGGTAGCTGGAGTTGGCGGCGAGCAGTGCGACGAGGACGAAGACGACCCACAGCAGTTTCCTGAGCCCCGGCGTGACGGCCCGGACGTAGAGTTTCCTGGCCGCTGGCGTTTCGGGGGTGACTGCTTCGGCCGGTGTGGCCGGTGTGGCTGGTGTGGCTGGTTGATCGTGTTCGGACATCGAAACGAAATCCTCGATGAGCATGAGTCGCCCGGGCCGAACAGCCGAACCCGTGTAGGGCTGTTGCGACGAGCGACTGTGGTCAGGGACCGGCGGG
>CAVOEV010000002.1:0-65802 GCA_963694825.1 Planctomycetota bacterium | reverse complement strand
CGACGAGTTCGGAGACCTCGACGAAGATGACGACCTGGATGTCGTCGACGACATCTTCGGTGAAGATGATGAACTCGAAGACCTCGACGTCTTCGACGCCGATGATGATCTCTTCGACGACGAAGAACCCGAAGACTACGCCGTGCCGGTCGAACGAATCGCGGTCACGACCGAACAGGAATGGGGCATCGGAACTTTCCTGTCACTGCTGACGGCCACCGGCCTGATGCTCGTCTGCGGCATGGTGCTCTTCGAATTGGTCAAGTCGATCTGGAGTGCCGAAGATCCCGGCTTCTCGGGAAAATTGATCGATACCGTCGGCAACATGTTCAACTAAAGCCGACCTTTACCCCGCTCGACGCTCTCTGTCGCACGCCAAACACTCAAATTGCAGAAAAAACTGCGGTTTGACCTAGGCACGCTCCGGGCCGGCACACTATAAATCCGCCCTCACTCACCGGCCGCGACCCGTTGCCCATCTCAGCAACTTCGCGACCAACTCTCTCTCACACTCTCTCTCACACTCTCTCTCACACTCTCTCTCACACTCTCTCCCCCACCCACTACACATACCTCGTCGTATCACACCCGAGGCAATCTCAGCCCGGTTGGTCTCCGTCGCGTGTTACGCGGTCTTGTTCCGCAGCACTCCGCACGGCGCCACCCCGGTCGGCAAAGGAGTGCCCCATGCCTGCAACGGCTCGCACATTCGCCCTCGTTCTCCCGACTCTGGCTCTCACGTTTGCAGCCGGATGTAACATGGTTCCGCAGCAAGCTCTGCGGCAATCCCAGGCCCGATCCATACAGCTGGCAGGACAAAACCGGCAGCTCAGTCGAGACAACATGGGGCTGAAGTCGAACCTGAACGTCTCGAATCAACAACTCACCAACCTCGACAGCGAACGCACGCTGCTGCAACAGCGATACGTCAATTTGCTGAAACAGCAAAGTCCGCTCTCGCCCGAGGCCACTCGTCAACTCGAAGCACTCAAGAAAAAGTACCCGCTGTTCCAGTTCGATCCCAAGAACGGAGTCAGCCGCATCGGAGTCGATATCCTCTTCCCCAGTGGCAGCGACACCGTCAACAAGAATACCGCACCCAAGATCCTTGCTGAGTTCGCCAGGATCATGAACCAAACCGATGCCAAACACCTCAACATCCTCGTCGTCGGACACACCGACGATCGGCTGATCGCCAAGGACAACACGCGTTCGAGACACGCCACCAACTGGCACCTCTCAACCAATCGGGCCAACGCCGTTCTCGTCTCGCTGCAGGAACTCGGAGTCGAATCCAGTCGCCTCGGAGTCGCCGGGTATGGCCCCAACCAGCCATTGGCTCCCAACAGCGATGAGGCCAACAGGAAGAAGAACCGACGAGTCGAAATCTTCGTGCTGCACTCCGACGCCGTCGTCGCACGATGGAACCCGGACACCAGCCACCAATAGACCGCTCGATCAGAACACTTGGGCCGGTTCCAGATCGTCGACACCAGGCTTGGTGTCGACCTGGTTCACGTCCGAATCGGCCGCCACCTTCAGAGTCGGGATCGGCACCATTCCATCGAGAACGCGTTGGCCGTCACGGGTGATCCGGTACCGCATCCCGGTCATGCGGTCACCGACCTCGGAACCCAGCCAGCCCATCGCGATCAGCAGGCCGTGCAAAGACGACAGCCTCTCGCCATCGAAACCGTCGAGTGACGCGATCCGAGGCAACCAGTCGTCCCGCTCGTCCTCCTCGGGCAACTCGGCTAACGACAACTCCACCAACGGCTCGTTACTCGCAGCCTCGACGACGTCCGACTCGGCCTCCAACTCCTCAAAACTCATGTCGCCCGGCACACTCGCCCCAACCGCGGCGCCCGACTCGGTCACCTCGACCATCCGGTACGCTTCCAACACCTCACGCCAGCCGGCGTCGAGGTCGAGCAGTTCTGCGTCGATATCGATCATCGTCCATCGTATCGACGACCGACGGCCGCAAAGACAGTTCGACCACTGACGCCCGCACAATCGCTACCATCAGGACCCCGACCGGCCGTCGGCCTGAACGACCGGCGGCAAAACCGCTACAGAGTCCCTAACCGGACAGCCGTTGGCTTCAACACCCACGTTCACCGACAGGCCGAATCCTGGTCCCCGGCAGTGTGACCCTCACTCACATGTTCGTCTTGGCGTCGTCGACGTCGCCGATCACGGAATTCAGAGCGACATTGAGCGGTCCGTCATGAGAATGATCGGTCGAGTAGATGCGGAAGATCGAAAAACTGGTGGGGAGTTGGGCAAACAACTCGTCGTCATTCAGTGGCAACGGTGTCGAGTCCGAGAGATCCAACAGAAAATTCTGGCCTCCGGCCGGCAACGGGCCGCTGGGCCGATGATAGTGGCGAGCCACATCCACCCGCATCGGGATCTCGGACAGTGCCGAAGGCAACGCCCGACGCACTCGAGTCTCGACCAGTTCCGGTTCCGAAAAAATCGTCGTCCGCTCCGATTCACCCAACCGAAAATGCAAGATCCGCTCGCACGCCAGCTTCCAAGCCACATCCCGCCTCAGAATCCTCGCCCAACGCTCGCCCAGGTCCCGCGTCTGTGAGTCTTCCGACTGCGACCAGCGTCCCACGTCGACCAGAAAACTCGACTCGGTCAACCGGCGGTACTCCTCAAGATGCTCGCTCGGATTCCACGGAAACAGCCGCTGCATCGTTTCCGGAAAGACCTGCTCCAGTGACAGGTCCAACGCTCGAACGGTGCGATGGAAATAGACGGTCCTGAACAGGTTGGCGCGAATCTCGATAAAGTTGACCAGCGTAGCCAGGCCGCGAGAATGAATGGTCAGTCCCTGTGGAGTGAAAAAGCTGTAGTGCAACAGTCGCGGCAGATCGAACGCCCGGACGTTGTACCCGGTCATGTAGGCGTCCCGAAGCACAAAGTCCATGTTGTCGACGGTGTAGATGCCACTGAACAGTGAACGCAACTTGCACAGCCAATCCGGAGTCCCCTCGATCTGCTCCCCAGTACGCGGCCGACGGATCAACCAAGCCACCTGCCTCGGATCCAGTTCCTCCAACGGCTGCAACTGACCATTGGGATTCCGCCGCACTCCGCGGATCAACTCGCCCAACTCCTCCTCGATGATCTGGGCTCCCAGGTCTTCGTGAGTGAGGTCGAAGTCGGCCAGGAAATGGTCGTCGAAGAAATGACCGAATGGCCCGTGGCCGACGTCGTGCAACAAAGCGGCCAAACGCACCAGGCTCTCGACATGAGCCCGCGATGGCACGTTGTCGCACGAAGCGACCAGCGAATCGTACCAAGCTTCAATCGCCTGGCTGGCCAGGTGCATGGCCCCCAGCACGTGCTGAAACCGCATGTGTTCGGCCGACGGAAACACCCACCAAGCACTCTGCAATTGATGAATCTGACGCAGACGCTGTACCCACGGATGATCGATCAGTTCCTGCTCGGCCACCTCCCCCGCCGGCAATGCACTCTTCGAAACAAACGGGATGTACCCATGGATCGGGTCGTGAGAAAGACTCTCGGTGGCAAAATCACGTGGCATGGGCATTCGTCCCTCAGGCGTGACCGATCCTAGCCGAACACCGCGACCCGCGGTACTTCACTCGGCCCAATCCCGCGACCGCTCGACCGCTCGCTGCCATCCCGAATACAACGATTCCCGCTCAACAGCGTCCATCTCGGATTGGAATCGCCTCTCCAACTGCCACGCCCGTGTAATCTCGTCGGTGCTCTGCCAAAGACCAGTGGCCAACCCTGCCAGCCGGGCAGCACCCAAGGCTGTCGTCTCGAGAACCTCGGGCCGCAGGACATCAACATCCAACAGGTCGGCCTGGAACTGCATCAGCAAGTCGTTGGCCGCAGCGCCCCCATCGACCCGCAAACCGCTCAGCTTCACACCCGCCTCAACCTCCATCAACTCCAGCAGATCCCGACTCTGGTAGGCGATCGATTCCAAGGCCGCCCGGGCCAACTGCGGTCGAGCCGTTCCGCGGGTGATCCCGATCAGTGTCCCTCGAGCCGCCGGATCCCAGTACGGGGCCCCCAGACCGACGAACGCTGGCACCAGGTAGACTCCGTCTGTCGATTCACACTCCGCCGCCAGACCCTCGATCTCGGCAGCTTCCGAAATCAGTCCCAACCCGTCCCTGAGCCACTGCACGACCGCACCACCGACAAACACCGCACCCTCCAGGCAGTAGGTCACCTCGCCCTCGAGACTCCATCCCACGGTCGTCAACAGACCTCCGTCAGATCGCACCGCTTCGGTCCCAGTGTTCATCAACATGAAGCAACCGGTGCCGTAAGTGTTCTTGGCCTCACCCACCTGAAAACAGGCCTGCCCAAACGTCGCCGCCTGCTGGTCACCGGCCATCCCCGACAACACCACCGGACCACCGAGGATCTCCGAGTCGATCTCGCCAATCACCCCCGATGACTCAACCACCTCGGGCAACATCGCTCGAGGCACCCCCAACATCGACAACAATTCGTCGTCCCAATCCAGAGTGTGGATGTTCAGCAACAGGGTCCGGCTGGCATTGCTGACGTCCGTGACATGACACTTTCCACCGGTCAATCGCCAAGCCAGAAACGAGTCGATCGTCCCGAACAATACATCGCCACGCTCGGCTCGAGACCTGAGACCGTCGATTTCGTCGAGCAAGTGGGCGATCTTGGTGCCCGAGAAGTAGGGATCGAGCACGAGTCCGGTCTTGGCACGGACCAACTCCTCGTAGCCCTCACTCTTCAACTTCGCACACCGCTCGGCCGTCACTCGACTCTGCCACACGATCGCGTTGGCGACCGGCCGACCACTCTCCCGCTCCCACAACACCGTCGTCTCACGCTGGTTGGCTATCCCCACGCCTGCCAAATCGCTCGCCGTGATCCCGGCCTCCACCAACGCACGACGGGCTGTCGACAACTGAGACTCCCAGATCGCCTCGGGATCGTGCTCGACATGGCCGGGTTGAGGATAAATCTGAGGAAACTCCTGCTGAGACATTCCCACCGCGCGAGCCGACTCGTCGAATACAATCGCCCGGCTGGATGTGGTCCCCTGGTCCAATGCCAAGACGTACTTCGACATTCCATTCCCTCACCCGTTTCACCAAGTTCCGTCACAGCCGGCAGGATTCTCGACCGACTACTTCACCTTCTCACGCCAAACTCGCCACTTGATTCGCTGCTGCTTCAGTCGATCGGCCATCGATGGATCGCCCGCCAGGTTGTGTTCTTCTCGAGGATCACGCTCCAGATCGTACAACTCCTCGACCACCGGATCCAAAGAGGTGTAGCGGACGTACTTGAATCGCGGACCCCGGACACCCTCGGACATCGGAATCCGGGGATGCTCGAAGGGATGCTCGTAAAAGAACTCGCTCCGCCACTCGACAGGCTGACCTCTCAGCAACGGCACCAGCGACCGCCCCTGGATCGACTCGGGCACCGGAACCCCGGCCAGCTCGAGAATCGTCGGGGCGATGTCGATATTCAACGCCGGCGACGACTCGCGGCGCCCCTGCCGGACCCCCGGAAGCCTCGGATCACAGATCACCAACGGCAGCCGAATCGACTCCTCATGCATGAACCACTTCCCCGCCAATCCGTGCTCACCCAGGTAGAAACCGTTGTCGGAGGTGAAGATGATGACGGTGTTCTGGTACAGGTTCTTCGACTTGAGCACTCGCACCATCCGACCAATCACGTCATCGACTCCCATCACCAAACGGTAGTAGTCCTTGACCGACTTCTGGTACATGGCCGGATCGGCAAACCGAACCTTCCACCTCCGACGTGCCTCGGACTCGCGCAGAAACTTCGGAAGTCTCGCGAAATGATCAGCCGTGGCGGTCAAAGGACGAGGCACCGTGACATCGGCGAAGGCCGAATCGTACCGATGATCCGACTGAAACGGCCACGGATCACCGTCCTGGCAATGAGCCGCCTTGGTGTAGTACTGCAGCAAGAACGGCTTGCGGCCATCACACGTCTCGAGAAAGTCGACGACCTTTTGGCCGAGACGGTGAGTCAGATGAGTTCCGCTGTCTCCTGGCTTGGGGTAGTAACGGCCCTGGCCACTGAAGCCGTTGAATACGTCGTATCGGTCCCGAGGCAACGGGCCGCCCAAACCCCACTTGCCGACCATCGCCGTGAGGTAGCCCGAACGACGCAACAACACCGGGAACGCCGATTTCCATTGCGACTCGGTCAATGACTTCCGGAAACTCTTGATTCCGTGACGCATCGCGTACTGGCCGGTCAGAAAACTGGCTCGACTCGTCGCACAAATCGATGTCGTGCAAAACGTATGAGTGAAAATTGCGCCGTGACGGGCGAGACCGTCGATGTGAGGCGTTTTCAGGACGGGGTTGCCCATGCAACCGAGCGCATCGAATCGCTGATCGTCAGTGATCACCAGAATGATGTTGGGACGCTCGGCCGATCTCAGACCACCGGACCCGATGACCCATAGTCCCAAGACAATCCACGTCGCCCCTCGTCGCGCACGCATCATACCCCTCCACACTCGAACCAACAGATCCCGACCAACTCGTCTCAAACGGCGACACAGTGTCCCATGGGATGAGAAATGTCAATCAGCTCCGGCGTCCTCAGACCACTTTACCTGTCACCGGCGAGCACGTATTCTCCCCTCGGCTCAAACAATCGACTTGCTACCAACCGGCTTCGGAAGGAGCCCCATTGTGTGCTGCACCATCGAATCGGCCACCGACGGCGACTACCTGCACGTCGCGGCTCTTGATCGCATTTCCTGGCCCACGGCGCCAGACCTGTTCATCCCCGATGGCGAGCACATCTGGAGAATCTGGTGCGACATGGCCACGCTACTGGTCGCTCGTCGACCCAAAGGCACCGAACCACTGGCAGAATCCGCTGACGTTGCCGGTGCACTGGTGATGTTCCCCACCAACACCGACGAACTCTGTCTGCACAAGATCATGGTCCACTCCGACTGCCGGGGAACCGGAATCGGAAGTGAACTGATGCGAGCCGGCCTCGAACAAGCCACCGCGCCGGTGCTGCTGACCGTCGACCCGTCCAACCACGCCGCCGTGGCTCTCTACGAACACTTCGGCTTCAACGTCCGCACTCGGATCAATGGCTATTACCGACCCCACGAAGACCGGTTGATCATGGTACATCCGGGTCCCGAATGACCTCGCAGCCATCGCTCGAATCCGTCTCCGACTGCTCCCCGCCGCGACGTTGCCCCCACCGCGACTCCTCGCCGCGCAGAATCCGACTGATATTGCCGCGGTGCCGATAGACGATCATCATCGGCACCCCCAGGGTGAACACGGCCAAGCTCCACTGCTCGCTCCAAGTGCCTTCGCTCACCATCAACACCGTCTGCACGATCGCGAACACGACCGCCGCCAGCAAAGAACCCAGGCTGCCAATCCGACTCGTCACCATCGCCAGTCCGTACACCACCACGGCGGCCAATGTCGACCAAGGAGCCAACACCAACACCACGCCCAATGACGTGGCCACTCCTTTGCCGCCCCGGAAGCCGATCCAACACGGGCACATGTGACCCACGATCGCCATCAGCCCGACCAGCACCGATGCGTGTACCACGACCACGCTGCCCGGCTCCACAGACTCCACACACCGGCTCACCGTCTCGGACAACACCACCACCGGCAACAGACCCTTCAACGCATCCGGCACCAACACTGCCACACCCCAACGGAAACCCAACACACGACCCACATTCGTCGCTCCGATGTTTCCACTCCCGTGCAAGCGGATGTCGATCCCGCCAACCACGCGCCCGATGATGTAACCGAAGGGGATCCCACCAACCAGGTACGCCACAACGCAGGCAGTCACCATGTAGACGGGAGTCGTCATCGGTGTCACGTCCAACCAGGCGGAAAACAGCCGTCAGGCACCAGCAAACGGTGCACGGCCCGTGACGAGTTAAACTCGATCGACCGAGTCCTGTCGAGTGACCCGAGTGGTTTCCTGGCACGAAATGGACCGCTCATGCGGCCTCGGCTCGGCTCAACACCTTACTCAACTCGCCAAATACGCGTTCGGGTGTCAACTCGGTCATGCATCGGTGATGCCCCAACGGGCAGGTCCGCTGCTGGCACGGTCCACAATCGACATCCAGTTGCACGTGGATGGCATTGTCCGAATGAGTTTCACTCCAGGCAATGTGAGTCGGGCCAAACAGCGTGACCGCCGGGACACCAAACGGAGCGGCAAAATGGCGTGGCCCCGAATCGGTCGTGACCAGTGCCCTGGAATGCCGGATCACCGCCTTGGTCAACCCCAGACTCAAGGGCTCTTCGACCAACGACACAACCCGGGGGTCGTCGGCCAAGACAACAATCTCACTGGCCTCGTCACGCTCCGCCGGACCACAAACTACAACAACCGCCAACTCGGTCGTGCTCACGATCTTGCGAGCCAGTTCCGCAAACAACTGACTGGGCCAGTGCTTCGCCGCACCGAACGCACCGCCAGGATTGAAACAGATGTAGTCTCGCGGCCCGAGCACATCGCTCTGGCGTGCCCGGAAGGCACGCCAGAGCGCCTCGTCCGTCTTGGAAACCGCCAGGCGCATTTGGCGGTTGGAGGCCTCGCATCCGAGTGTTTCGGCTAAGCGGAGATAACTGTCCAGAGCCGGGTGAGGGGTTGTTCGAGACAGCGGAGCCACGGGGTCCGTCAGCAGGAATCGGCGGCCATCCCTGGAAAACCCGATCCGCCGACGGGCTCCAGACAACCACGCCATCCAAGCCGATCGCAACGAACCGGGCATCAACACCGCCACGTCAAACCGTTCGGCACGCAGCCGCTTCGCCAATCCCCAACCCGAAGAATCCGATCTCCCAGCACCACGGTCCCACTCGATCACCCGATCCACCAGGCCAGTGCCCTCCAACACCTCGCCGACATACGGCCGCAATATGCCCACGACCTCACCATCGCAACATCGTTCGCGGATCGCAGCCAGCGCCGGAGTGGCCATCACGGCATCACCGACCCAGTTGGGCAGGAATACTGCAGTCTTCATGCCTTCCCCTCGGCCGACCTAACCGGCCCGCCGCCATTCCTGTTCGTCCGCCTGCCGGATCCGTGCGACGATCTCGCTGGTCGACAGGCCCGGCACCAACCCCAAACCCTTGACCACACCGCCGTACGATTCGACCAACTCCCGCCCCACAATGTCCTCGATCGCATACGTCCCACCCTTGACCAGCACGTCGGGGCGGAGTGTCTTAATGAGTGCTTCGGGAGTCGCTTCGTCGAAGATCACGACAAAGTCGACCACTTCCAGTCCAGCCAGCATCGCCGCCCGATGTTCCTGAGAAATAATCGGCCGCAGTGGCCCCTTCTCGAGACCTCGGACGCTCTGATCACTGTTGACGGCCACAACCAGGCAGTCGCCCTCGACCGAAGCCTGCTCAAGACTGGCCAGGTGACCGGCGTGCAACAGGTCAAAGCAGCCGTTGGTCAAAACGACCGTCTGCCCCGATTCGCGACGAACCGACAGCAACTCCGCCAATGCCTCGCCATCGACGATCTTCTCGGCGGCCGAACGCACGCCACCCAGCAAATCCGCAATCATCTCACGACGACTCACCGTGACCACGCCAATCTGCTCAACCTCCAACCCGCCGGCCGTGTTGGCCAACCGAGCCATCGTCACCGAATCGCAACCGACAGCGGCCGACAACCCAATCGTGGCCAGCACCATGTCCCCGGCACCGGTGATGTCGTAGACCTCGCGACGCCGAGTCGGCACGTGACGGGCGCTGCTGCCCGACTCGGACAACACGATGCCATCACTGTCGAGCGTGACGAAGGCTGTGTCGAGATCCAGGTCGCTCTGCAGTTGGACTGCAGCCGCCAGGCCATCCGCGATCGTGGCGATCCGTCGACCGGTTGCTCGAGATGTCTCGGTGCGGTTGGGCGTGATCGCCGTCGCACCACGGTACTGGCTGTAATCCGCCTCCGAGGCCGGGTCGACGATCACCGGAATCCCCGCCTCGCGGCCAGCCGAAATCACCGCTGACAACAAGTCGGGGGTGCACACGCCCTTGGCGTAGTCCGAAACCAACACGGCGTCGATCCGGTGTCGAGTTCCCTTCCTGGAAATTACACTCGTCAATGCGTCGATCAATTCGGTTGCGATCTGACCTGGCAACGGGTCGCGGGATTCGCGGTCGATGCGGAGAACCTGGTGAGGGTGCCGGTGCTGGGCGCGGCCCATCAACCGGGTCTTGACCGTCGTCGGTCGAGTTTCATCGGTGACCACCAACTCGGCCTCAATGCCCGCACGCACCAGTTGATGACGCATCTCACGCCCGTCTTCGTCGTCACCAACGACTCCGGCCATCACCACGTCGGCCTCGAGACCTCGCAACATGTTGGCCACGTTCGCCGCTCCGCCAAGACGCACCTCGCGGTGCTCCTCACGAAGAAGCATCACCGGTGCCTCCTGGCTGATCCGCTCGGCGTCCGCCCAGGTGTATCGGTCCAGAACCAGATCGCCAACGACCAAAAGCCGCGGATGACCGGCCCCCCGGAGAATCTCGACCAACTCATACGACATGGACCGAGGATCATCCCGATCCAACCGGTTCGAGTCAATGTCTCTTCAACCACGACAGTAGCCACCACAGTAGCCACCACCTCAGTCGGCACCACGATCGGCGTCCCTGAGCATCGGCTCGAGTTCCTCAACGAAGTCGTTGACGTCCTTGAACTCACGGTACACCGACGCGAATCGCACGAATGCCACCTGGTCCACGTCACGCAATCGACCAAACACCAGTTCGCCAATCTCACGCGACGGAATTTCGCGGTCGAAACCCCTGTAGACTTCCTGCTCGACCGCGTTGATGACCCCCTCGATCTGCTCGTCGCTGACCGGACGCTTGTAGCAGGCCTTCTCGAGACCCGCTCGAATCCGCTCGCGATCAAATGGGACCCGCGAACCATCCTTCTTGATCACGCGCAACGGCGATTCCTCGATCTTCTCGTACGTCGTGAAACGCCGTTCGCAACTCAAACACTCGCGACGACGGCGAATCGCCGAAGGCTGACTCGCTCGCGAATCGACCACCTTGGTCTCCTCGTAACGACAGAACGGGCACTGCATCGTTGCGTGACTCCGAAAATGACGTTGCCGCAGCTTGAAATGACAGCGCAGCAACTACGGTAACCCAGACTCCCGGTTCCGGGAAGACCATTTGAACACAACACCCGTTTTCCGCTTAGTTTGTCCCATCAACCGGCTCATCAACCGGCTCATCAACCGGCTCATCAACCGGCTCATCAACCGGCTCATCACAACCGCTGCCGGCCCGCAATTCGTCCAGAGATTGCCGCAATTCGCGCACCGAACCGAACCCGACCGACAACAGCAGGCCGGCCATTCCCAATAGCCCGGCTCCCAGGATCACGATCCAGAGGACTCGCCACACCCCGTCACTCACGACAATTTCTCCCGCACTAACGATTCCCCGTCCGTCGACGACCGGTGCCGAGAATCTGGCACAAGCAACGAGACCGAAATGAAGACCAGTGTCGGAGTCAACATGGTCACGAGCATCATCAGGGCCGGGAAGACCTGGAACCCGGCTGGGTCCGGGAAGAACGTCCCGTTGATGACGTCGATCACCTGGCTCAATCCGCAAACCCCCATCACGCCGCACACCAGGGCCGCCAGGGCTCCGACCGAACTGGCTCGACGCCAATACAGGCCGCCGACGATCACCGGAAGAGCTCCCGACAGATACACCGTGCCGGTGATCGCCAAGTAGTCCCACAACTCCTGCCCGATCTCGTACCACAACCCCCAAAACAACAGGAAGGCCCCAATCACGACGATGCTGATCCGAGTCACCAGCACCCGGTTGCGATCACTCAAACCTCCGCACAACGGAGCCACAATGTCCTGAGCCACCACGCCACCCCAGCACAGCAGGTAGCTGTCGTGAGTCGACATGAAGGCCGCGAGCATGGCTGCGGTGACGAGGCCCAGCAACCCACTGGGAATGATCTTGGCCAGGTACAACGGCATGGCCGAAAGAGTCGACAGTTCGTTCGATGCAATCGCTTGCTGCAAGTCTCGACCCAGATCCGCATGCAGGGAAAAGTAGGCAAACGCTCCAATGCCCCACAACGCCGGCAGCGTCCGTCGCGCCAGAAACGGGATTGTGCTGAAGAGGTACAAGCGGCGGGCCACCTCCGGTGTCTTGACCGCCAACGTTCGCGATACGGTCGCGGGCCAAAGCATGACCGCGATCGAGAGCGTCAGCCACTGAGCAGTCAGCATCCACGGGCCGACACCATCGGCCGGGACTGCGGTCAGCGGATTGTCGCCCTGCAGCGGATTCACGTACGCTCGATGACTCAATTCCCAGAGACCCTCGATCCCGCCCAGTTCACCCAGCACATACACACTGACCACCAGCGCGCCGATCCCCAGCACCACGAACTGGATCAGGTCGGTGATCACCACCGAGACCATGCCGCCCAACACAGTGTAGAACAGGACCAGCAGCAACAGACTCGACATGATCAGCTTCAAGGCCATCGGGTCCTCGAGACCGGTCACACCCACCAGGAACAGAGAACCCGCCTTCAGGAAGACTCCCATGTTGAGAACTCCGGCGAGCACCATCATCACGGCGCCAACGACGCGGACCGTCCGAGTGTATCGTCGCTCGTAATACTCGGGCACGGTCAGCACCGCTTCCTGACGCAGGCGATACACGACCACGCCGGTGGCACCGATCACCGCCAACGCCAGAACCTCGATCACCGCCAGGTACAACGATGCAAATTGCTTGGTGTAACCCAATTCGGCCACGTACATGACCGTCACCAAACCCAACTCCGTGCCGGTCATCGTCGCCAACGCCAGGCGAATCCGCAGAGTCCGGCCCGCCACCAGGTAGTCACTCAGACCGCCCACATACCGGTTGGCCCACAAGCCGATCAGAATCGATCCGGCCAGATAGACGATGACGATCACCCAGTCGATCGTCCCAAATTCCGTTCGGAACAGCTCCATGACAACTCACCTGATCGCAATTTCCAGAGGTTGCATTCCAAGGGAACTCGTTCTACGATTGCCGTTTGGGCACTCGGCACGAGTCCCCTCGAATCCCGCCGTTTGGGACTCGATAGCGATTCTAACGCGCCGACCCGGGGAGACGCCACGGTGACGATCGACAAGAGCCTGCAACGCAGAGGGCACCTGCTGCGTGCTCGGAACGTGCTGAAGCGAAGCGAGCGGATCGAAACCCTCGAATTCGAGGGTCGCTGGCAGGACGGCCAGAGTCCGTTCGGGCTGCCCAAGGTGCGAGTCGTCAAGAGTTCACTGGGTCGGAAGAAGAAAGAGAAGAAGGAAGAGGAAGCGGAACTGGGCGACAAGAGCACCGATGGGAACGAAGCGGACGAGTAGTCCGTATTCTGTTCGATCCGTTTCGCCTGAGTCCTGCTGACCACACAACAACTCGACACTCCGCCCTCTCGTCTTTGCGACCATGGACATTCGCTCCTTCCTGCAGTCGTTGGCGGGCACGCTGCCGCGGAAGAGGATGAGACGTGTGGGACGGCGGTTTCTGGCTGCTACAGCCGATTGCCGCAGCACTCAGCAACGCGTGCTCAAAGAACTGCTGGAACTCAACGGGTCCAGCAACTTCGGCCGGGAATACGGCCTCGACCGGGTCAGCGATCCGGTCGAGTTTCGACGCGCGATCGGAGTGACTGACTACGAGATGTATCAGCCCTGGATCGAGCAACTCAAGGCCGGCAACCAGTCGGCAATGCTCGGACCCGACAACCCGCTCCTGATGTTCACTCTCAGCAGCGGCACCACCGCCGAGTCGAAGTTCATCCCCGTCAGCCAGCGGTTCCTCGACGACTACCGACGCGGCTGGACGACCTGGGCCATCTTCGCCTACGACGACCACCGGGCCGCCACCGGCGGAAACATCATTCAATTCGCCAGCCACCACGAACAGTTCCTCACCAGTGGCGGAACCCCCTGCGGCAATATCAGCGGACTCGCCGTCCGCATGCAGTCGAAGTTCGTGGTCCGCCACATGTACTCGATCCCCTTCGACGTGGCCAGGATCGAGAATCCCGAGGCGAAGTACTACGCGTCCATGCGATCGGCGGTCAGCGACGCTCGGGTGAGAATGGTGACGACCGCCAACCCCAGTACACTGCTGCACGTGGCCCGCTTCGCCGACACGCACCGCCAGTCACTGATTCGAGACATCGCCGATGGCACACTCAACGCCGACTTCGAGATCCCCTCAGACATCCGAACCAGCCTGGCCTCACGGCTGAAACCTCTCCGGAAACGGGCCCGAGAACTCGATCGGATCGTCGAACGCACCGGGCATCTGTTGCCCAAGGACTACTGGCCGGCGATGCAGTTCCTGGCCGTCTGGACCGGCGGCAGTTGTGCCGCCTACTTCGACGCCGTACACGAATGCTATGGTGACGTGCCCACTCGCGACCACGGCCTCCACGCCAGCGAAGGCCGAATGACCATCCCGCTCCAGGACAATTCCTGCGACGGAGTCCTCGATGTGGTGTCGAACTACTTCGAGTTTATCCCGGTCGACGACTACGGCAACACACAGCCGACTGTGCTCCAGGCCCACGAACTCGAAGCCGACAATGACTACTACATCCTGCTGACCACCGCATCGGGCCTGTACCGTTATGACATCTGCGACGTGGTCCGCTGCAGCGGATTCTGTGGAACGACTCCGCTGTTGAGATTCCTACACAAGGGGGAACACATCGCCAGCATCACCGGAGAAAAGATCTCCGAATCCCAAGTCGTCGATTCGGTTCGCTACGCATTTCGGACACTCGAAATCGAAATCGATCAATTCACCGCGATGCCCATCTGGGGGGAACCGCCAGGGTACCAACTGGTGGTGGAAGAACCCGAGCAAGGCGACTCGGACACATGGAATCGCTTGGCCGCACATGTCGATCGACGGCTGCAGGAATTAAACATCGAGTACCACGAAAAACGCCAATCCGGACGACTCGCTCCGCTGGAGCTGACCCGCATCCCCCGAGGCAGCTGGTCACGTTTCGCCGAAAGTCGGTGCCGGAAACGAGGCGGCAGCATCGAACAGTACAAGCACCCCTGCCTGATTCCCGACCTCGAAACCAGCCGGGCCTTCTTCCGCGATTACGTCGTCGGCTAGCCGACCCGCGTCCGGACTCGGCCCAACCACTCGGGCCACTTTCAGGCAAATAGCCCGCTGACCGATTCGTTGCGATGGATTCGTCGGATCGCTTCGCCCAACAACGGAGCCACCGACACCACAGTCATGTCCGGCAACTGCTTGTCGCCTGTCAACGGCAGGCTGTTAGTGAACACGCACTGCTTGATGCCGGCCTCCCGAAGCCTCGCAGGAGCGCCTCCGCAGAGTACCGCGTGACTGGCCCCGACGTAGATGTCTCGCGCTCCGTGCTCGCGAGCCACCTCGACCGCACCCACGATCGATCCACCAGTTGAAATCATGTCGTCAAAAATCAACACGGTCCGGCCCTCGATCGGACCCCCGATCAGGTTGGCCTGTTCAGTCTCGGTGGCACTGCTTCGCCGCTTGTCGACGATCGCCAGCGATCCGCCCAGTTCGCGAACGTGAGTCAAACTGCGTTTGATGCTCCCCTCGTCCGGACTCAACACCACGATCTCCTCGGCTGGCACACCCAAGGATTGGAAGTACTCGTCGAGAATCGGAGCGGCATAGAGATGATCGACCGGGACATCGAAGAAGCCCTGGATCTGAGCGGCGTGCAGGTCCATCGTCAGGACGCGGTCGGCTCCGGCCTGCACAATCAGGTTGGCCACCAGCTTGGCCGTGATCGGCACCCGGCCCGCATCCTTGCGGTCCTGTCGAGCGTATCCGAAGTAGGGGATTACCGCGGTGATTCGAGCCGCACTCGCTCGGCGACAGGCATCGATCAGGATCAACAACTCCATCAGGTTGTCGTTCGACGGAGGCCCGGTGGGCTGGATCAGAAAAACGTCGCGGCCGCGGATGTTGTGGTCCAACTGAACACTGATCTCCCCGTCAGGGAAATCCGACACACGGACAGCCCCCAACGGAAGCCCCAGATGCTCGGCAATCTCAAGCGACAACTCGGGATGACCGCGGCCACTGATCAGCGTCAAGTGATCGTACATGCCAGCACCCGCCCCCTCACACCTAGCGAACCGACCCCATCAACGCCGTCACTCTCGAGCCGGGATGCCCACGGCGCACCAGTTCTGCCCAACCGCCACACGATTGTCAAGCGCGAGCCAGAGCCGCTTCGACTTCGGCCAACTGTTCAAGAGTATTCACGCCCATCGCCTCGCTCATGCTTAATGTGCACGAAGCCACCACGCGTTGCCCATCAGACAACAGGATCTCCGCACAGTCGGTCAGGTAGTACTGACCCTGGCGATTGTTCGGCTCGACCTGCGACAAGGATTCCCACAACATTGGACCGTCAAACGCATACAGACCCGTGTTGATCTCGTCGATCGCCGACTCGGCCGGCGTCGCATCTAACTCCTCCACAATCCTCAAAAACTCACCCGCCTCGTCTCGGACGATCCGACCCAGCCCCGAGTTCGACTCGGTTCGACACGTCCCGACCACGCAGGCCGCACGGTGTTCTCGCTGAGCGTCCAGCAGGCTGCGAATGGAATTGGGTTGGATCAGAGGCATGTCGCCGTTGAGAATCGCGATCGCTCCAGAATGGTCCGACAGAAGTTCACGGCACATCAGGACCGCATGTCCCGTGCCCAGTTGCTCGGACTGCTCCGCGAAACTCACGTCCGGATGGTCCGCCAGAGCGGCACGCACCTGCTCGGATCTGTGGCCTACGACCACCACCAAGCGACCGATGCCGGCAGCACGAGCCGACTCGATAACCCAGTCGATCAGGCGACGACCGGCAGCCTCGTGAAGCACCTTTGCCAAGTCCGACTGCATCCGACGACCCTCGCCGGCAGCCAGTACGATCGCAACCGGCGAGTTCATCAGAAACTCAAGCCCGTCCGGATCATGAAGCCGTCGCCGATGCCGTAACCCGGCGTCCGTCCGGCAAACACAACGTCGCGAGAAAACACCCAGCCCGCCTCGATGAAACTCGAGTACTGCAAGGTCTCGGATCGGAATCCCATCATCAGACGGTATCCCTTCAACTCGATCTGGTCACGCACCGAAGCCGCACCAGGAGTCCTTTGGACCGTCACGTCGTAGGCCTCGACATGGTACTCGGCCCTCGTGTACATCCAACTCGAGTTGCCACCATAGTTGCCCATGAAGACGCTGATCCGCGACTCGGGAAACATCAACTGCCACTCCCAAATCGTGTCCGGCTTGAAAATGACTCCGACATAGGGAATCACCCGGTCCCGAACCCGGTCCCAGTAACCCGCACCCAATGCCACCGTCATCCCCGGGTACTGGTAGTAAATGATCGCACGACCATCGAATTGCCAGGTGTCGGAATCGACACCGTTGTCGAAATCGGTCGCCAGAGACGGGGTGAATGCCAGTTGAGCGCTGTAGCCACCCTGTTTGATCGTCGCCATCTCGAGATCCCAACCGATCCGGTAGACCCGAGCCGGAAGACCGTTGCCGGGAACCACCGGGTCGCTCGGGCCGTCCCACCATCGGGTGTCGATGATCTGAGTGAAACTGGAGATCCAACCGGGCATGTACAGACCAGAAAACTCCAACTCGATGTCGAGTTCAGTGACGCCGAATTCACCCTGACGCCCCTCGGTCCGCTCGGCTGCCATGAAACCGCCTTCGACTCGACCCGTCCAGGCGTTCAGCCGGTACGGCTGCAGGCTGGAATGGGCACCGAAGGTCATGCCACCTGGGATCTGGCCCGGAGTCGGCGGAATGGCCCAGGGAGCCGCTTGCATTCCCGGCGCCTGCACGATCCCCATCGGATTGCCCGTCTGAAGGACCGGCAACGCCAACCATGTCATTCCCGATGACACCGGTGGATATCCCACCATCGGAGCTGGATCATACGCCCCAGCATAGACAGGGGCTGCTGGGGGTAACTGAGCCGATGTCGGTACCACACCGCCGGAGACGATCCCCAACCCGGCCATTGGCGAGATCGCAGTCGGATACGTCGATACCGGATACGTCGATACCGGATACGTCGATACCGGGACTGGCTGCATCGATTGGCCACGGACGACCGTATCGACCAACAGGTCGGGTTCGGCCGAGTGAACCGTCGTGGGCAGGACCAGACAAAACGAAACGAGTGCCTTGATGGGCGCAGTCACAGTTGCACCTGCAGAACGCGGGGAGTGGAAATGGAGATCGAGAGAGAGAGCAGCGATCGGGGATTGTCTCGATGTCGCCACTCAGGTCAACACCAGTATTCGCTCAATCCATTCTCAAACACCCCGACACGCTCAACACTCCGACCCGTCGCTTCAGTTGCGTTCCAGCTTGGTCTAGAATGCTCACCCAGCAGACTACAGCAGAAAACGGCAGAAAACAGAACAAGCCACAACACAACCCAGCAGAACCAGACAGTCACCACTGAGACGGCTAACTGCGAAGCCGTCCTTTCGGGCAACATGCGATGTCGAGCCGGGTCACGGTCATCGGTGGCGGAGCCATGGGGACCGCCTGCGCGATCGTTCTCTCCGAGAACCCCGACCAACAGGTCGCACTCTGGGCCCGCAATCCCGATCACGCGGCCGAGATGGCCGAAACGCGTGAGAACCAAAGACTGCTACCGGGTGTCTCGATCCCGTCCTCGATCGAAATCACTTCCGACATCACGACCGCTGTGGCCGACAGCGACCTGCTCGTCATGGCCGTCCCCACCGCCTTCCTCCGCGATTGCCTCAACAACATCTCACCCGCACTCAACAACGACCGACCGGTGGTCAGCGTGATCAAAGGGATCGAAAACGAAACCTTTCTGCGGCCCAGCGAGATCATTGGCGAAGTGCTGGGCAGCCGTGCGGTGGTTTCGCTGAGTGGTCCGAGTCACGCCGAGGAGATCACGCGCAGGCTGCCGGCGACGGTCGTCGCCGCCAGCGGCGACCTGGCACTGGCCCGGCGAGTGCAACAGACGTTCACCACCGACCGCTTTCGCGTCTACACCAACGTCGACATTATCGGAGTCGAACTGGCGGCGGCGCTGAAGAATGTCATCGCCATCGCCGCAGGAATCTGCGACGGGCTGGGCTACGGCGACAATGCCAAGAGCGCACTGATGACTCGCGGACTGGTCGAAATGACTCGCTTCGGCACCTCTTTTGGTGCACTGCCACAGACCTTTGCCGGGTTGGCCGGCATGGGAGACCTGATCACCACCTGTGCCAGCCCCTACAGCCGCAACCGCAAGGTCGGCGAACGACTCGGAGCCGGCGAAACACTCGATCAGATCCTCCAGAGCATGGACGCGGTGGCCGAGGGCGTTTGGACCACCCGCAGCGTTCACGAACTGGCCGAACAACAGGGGCTCGACATGCCGATCACCGCCGAAGTCTTTCGAGTGCTCTTCGAAGGCAAACCGGCTCTCGAAGCCACCGATTCGCTGATGATGCGACCGCCTCGGAACGAATAGACCAGGATTCTCTTCGAAACAGACGCAACCCCAGTCGCCCCGTTCACACCGCTTCGGTGACCTTCCACCAGGCCAGCAGTGCATCCTGAACCGCCGCCACGTCGTGGACCCGGATGATCTCGACACCCTGCCCTGCCAACGCCACCGCCACCCCAATCGTCCCCGACAATCGCTCCTCGATCGGTCGACCCAGCAACTGAGACAGAAACCGCTTTCGTGAATGACCGACCAGCAACGGGCGGTCAGCACGATGAAGGCGGTCGATCGAACCGAGCAATTGCAGGTTGTCCGAGGCGGTCTTGCCGAACCCGATCCCCGGGTCCAGGACCACGCGATCCTCAGACAGACCCGCAGAAACCAGCCTCTCGAGTCGACTCTCCAGGTAACTCGCAACCTCCTCGACCACGTCGGCATACACCGGGTCGTCCTGCATCGTCGCTGGCGTGCCTCGCATGTGCATGCAGACAACCGCCACGTCCAACTCGACACACGTCGCGACCATCAGGTTGTCGGCTTCGAGCCCCGACACATCATTCACTACGCTCGCACCCACCTCGACCGCCGCTCGAGCCACGACCGACTTCATCGTGTCTATCGACACCGGCACATCCACAGCCTCGACCACAGCCTCGACCACCTTCACCACTCGCTGTAACTCAACCGCACTGTCGATTGGATCGGCTCCGGGACGAGTCGATTCGCCGCCCACGTCGATCATCGACGCCCCGGCCACCACCATCTCCCGAGCCCGCTCAACAGCCGACGCGACAGTCACCCACTCGCCACCGTCGGAAAAACTGTCAGGCGTCACGTTTAAGATCCCCATCAACCACGGCGCCCCGGCACCTAGGACGTGAGTCGTCGTGCCAATCCGCCATGTCCGGCCAGTCGAAACCGCCAAAGTATCACTCGGTCCCGTCACCGGCGTATCTCCCGCATGCCACCACTGCGAACGTCAAAGACAAACACCCGCCGACTCGGGAACAACTTCAGCACTCGTGACATCGGCACGACCTTAGGCAGGTAGCGACCCACCAGTACATCGGAGTTCAATTGCGGAGGATTGACGACAAGGTCGATATGCCGATCCGACGGATCGGCATCAACCAACACCAGTGCCCGGTCGTTGCCAATCCTCGTTTCTAATCGCTGCCGAAAACCGGCATGGCGGGCCCGAGCGTATCCGATCTCGCCAACAGCCAAGTCGAGCCGGGACGGAGACCAGACCGGGTCGAACTCGAGGTAGGACGTCATCGGAGTGACCAGTAACAACCCGGTCCAGGCCACCGCCAACCCGGGCCGCCCCACTCGACTCACCACCTGCCACAGCCGCACCGTCACACCCGCCACCAACACACACCAAAACGGTGCCGTCTCGAATACGTAGTGCCAGTTCATGATCCCCGCGTACCAGTACGGCACGTGAGCCAACTGAACACAGACAATGGCCAAGACGATCGACCACCAACGAGTTCCCGGCAGAGGCACACTCCCCAGTAGAAACCCGACCAGCAACACCACTGACGTCATCATCAACACCACCAGCCCGACAGTCCATTTGCCCGACTCGATCAGACGACTGACCACGTTGCGTGACGCCAATTCGGCATCGAGATTCTCCGCCCAACTGTCGTAGTGCTCCAGAACCCGCTGCCGAGACTCGGGGTCCATACCAGCCATCCTCTGCTCTCCACGCACGACATTGTCGAAACCGAACACGTGGCAAGGCGTGTGCTGGTCGGTGTAGACCTGGTACGGAGTCGTCAGCCAGTCGCCGGTCAGTTGATGGTTGTACCAACCCATCACCAGCAGCCCCGCCAATACGGGAACACCAACACTGATCACTCGGATGTGACGCCCACCAGCTTCCAGCCCGCCATCACCTCGAAGCCACCACCACGCCAACCAGCAACCAAACGGCAGGCCCACCGCTGCCGCCGTCAACGGGCGACACAGCATGGCCAACGACAGGCCCATCCCTGCCAATAACCCGCATGCCAATGACCCCCTCCGCTGCATCCTCAGGAACCAGTACACGAACATCGACAATCCGGCCAGGGTCGGGTGGTGAGACAGCAGCAGGTTGCTGAACAGGGCCATGCCCGGTGCCACCGCCGTCATCAGTCCGGCCAACAACCCCACACCGTTGCCAGCCAACTCGCGGCCAATCCCCAAGACCGCGATCGCCGTCAATACGCCCGCCAGATAATGACCCCATACCGGTTCGCCCCAGGCCACAAACAGAGCCATCCACAAACCCGTTCCGGGAAAATAACGGCTGGCAAACACACCCTCGTCATTGAGTACGTGCATCTGGTCGAACAGACGCCTGGCATCGGGATGACCCCGGTTGTTCCACTCGCCGGACACAAAGGTCTGAGCCTGGAACAGGTAGCTGTACTCGTCGTGGAACCCCGGAGGCAGACTGCCCAATTGAACCTCGGAACGGCCTGCAACGGGTCCCCAAACCGGCCGCGACGCGGTGTGCAAGCTGGTTCCCAACGACAACGCTCCGACCAACAGCATCGCGAGTCCCACACCCGGTCCACCCTGGCCCGCCCGAGTTGACCACCAGGCTGCCAAACGACCATCTCGACCCCCAGTGCCCATCAATCGCCCCAACCGTCGCATCCGCAAACCAGCCAACAATAAACCGGCCAACAGCCACCACAGGTACGGTGAGGTGTCGATGTTGATTCCGACCAGCACCCTCTCGAACCAGCCGCCCGCTCCCGCACGCCAACCCGCAATCTCAATCGGCAACACGAAGGCCAGACCCACCGCCCAGGCAGCCAACCAAGCTGCCCATGGCGTCCAGACCGACAACCGGCTTTCTGCCGCGTCCGACGAGACGCCCGATGACTTGGTTTCACTCATCAAATGCCCATCGACTCGTTTGACAATCCCGACCAATTAGAAACACGTCCGACCAGATGTCCGGCAGACGAGACGCGTCGCTTGACGCTCTCGATCACCGCTCTTCATACTCGAATTGTGGTCCCCCGCAGACCGCAACGACACCGGTCTCGCCGGAGCGTTGTGGATGAGCAACCTGTGCTGGAATCTCATGCCGGGATCTTAACGGGGATCAGTACGTCGACGAAACAGGAGACACCGTGAATCGCGTCGCTCTGATCACCGGACTCTCGGGACAGGACGGATCGTATCTCGCCGAGTTCCTGCTCGATCGCGACTACGACGTCCATGGAATCGTACCCTATGGACGACGCGAATTGTGCGACTCGCGGTGCCAACTGCATTACGGTGACCTGACCGACGCCAGCCGATTGGCGGCTGTCTGCAACGAGGTGGCTCCCGACGAAGTCTATAACCTCGGAGCCCAAAGCCACGTGCGAGTCTCCTTCGACCTGCCCGTCCACACCGCCGATGTCACCGGACTGGGCACGCTCAGAGTGCTCGAAGCCATCCGGCAACACCAGGCCGCTACCGGTCGACAACCCCGATTCTACCAGGCATCCTCGAGCGAGATGTTCGGCAACGCCGACTCGCCACAGAACGAAACGACTCGATTCCACCCACGCAGCCCCTACGCCTGCGCCAAGGTGTTTGCCTACTGGCAAACCGTCAACTACCGCGAAGCCTATGGACTCTTCGCCGCCAACGGCATCCTCTTCAACCACGAATCGCCCAGACGAGGCGAACACTTCGTGACCCGCAAGATCACACGCGCCGCCGCTCGCATCAAACTGGGACTCCAGGATCGACTCGCACTGGGCAATATCGATGCCCGACGCGATTGGGGCTTCGCCGGCGACTATGTCGAAGCCATGTGGCTGATGCTCCAACACGAATCACCCGACGATTTTGTCGTCGCCACCGGCAAGACACACTCCGTCCGAAACTTCCTCGAAGAAGCCTTCGGACACCTCGACCTCGACTACAATGACTACGTCGATATCGATCAGCAACTCTTTCGACCGACCGAAGTCGATGCACTCAGCGGCGATGCCTCCAAAGCAAAAACACTGCTCGGCTGGAAGCCTCGAGTCAGCTTCTCGGAACTCGTTCGCATGATGACAGAATACGACCTCCAACTCGCCCAGACCGAATCCGAACACCAAACCAGCAATTCGACCAACTGAAACACTCCACTTCCCCGTTCTCTAGTCGCCCCACCATGACCAATCCACTCGCCGGACAAACCGCCTGGATCACTGGTTCCTCGAGAGGACTGGGTCGCGTGATGGCCGAAGAACTCGTGCGACTCGGAGCCAATGTCGCCGTGCACGGAACTCGGCAAAACAGCCCGCAAACTTTCGGCGAGGGCCACTCGATGGAGCAGGTGGCCGCCGCTGTCGCCGAAGCCGGTTCCGGCCAAACCATGGCCTGCTGGTGCGATGTCACCAATGAGCAGGAAATCGAACGAGTGGCCGGCGAGATCCGGCAACACTTTGGGGCAATCGACATCCTGATCTGCTGCGCCGGTGGCGATATCGGGGCGGCGGGGACTTCTGTGGGGAAAGGCGGACGTCCCGAAAATGACGATTGCCTGAACATCTCACTCGAAGACTACCAGAGCGTGATGGATCGCAACCTGCTCGGCAGCATCCTCTGCTGCCGTGAAGTGGCTCCCGACATGATCCAACGACACTCCGGACGCATCATCACCATCGGCAGCATCGCCGGATGCTCGGGACGAACCTTCGGTGCCATCTACTCGGTCGCCAAGGCCGCACTCCACGAATACACACGCTGCCTCGCCAATCAACTCAGACAACACAACATCCCGGTCAACTGCGTGGCACCCGGAGGCACCGTTACCGAACGGTTCCTGAGAATCAATCCGGTGGACGACGAAATGCTCGTCGAACAGGGAACCCTGGAACGCTACGGACGACCCGATGAAGTCGCCTCAGTCGTCGGCTTCCTCTGCACCAAAGCCTCGGGATTCATCAGCGGACAGGTGCTGCGAGTCGATGGAGGCGGCCAGACGTTCCCCTGCTGAACAACTCAACCCAACAGTTGACGACACCGCCCGATCAACCGATCCTCAAGAAATGAACCACTCGGCCCCCACACCGCAGCCCACACCGCAGCCCACACCGCAGCCCACACCAAACTCGAACAGATCGCCGGGGCCGTTCTTCCGGATCACGATCATCGCCGGGGCACTGTTCGTCGTCACGATCCTGGCGATGATCGCTTCGGCTCTCGGAGCCGCACCGTCTTCACCAGCCAGGATGGCATTCGACGACAATGCCGGGTGGTTGCTGGCGATCGAAGTGTTGGCCATCCTCGGCTCGGCATTCCTCGCCATGGCCGGCGACCGACCCGAACCTCACGAACACGAACCAACGGACCAACATGAGTCCATCGAAGAAGCAACAGATTGAGTCTCTTCGCGAGACAATCCGCCGACTCGACCGCCTGTACTACGTCGATGCCGCTCCCGGAGCGAGCGATATCGAGTACGACCGGATGATGCGTGAGCTCCAATCGCTCGAAACGACCCATCCCGAATTCGACAGCCCGGACAGCCCGACTCGCAAGGTGGGCGGCGAACCGATCGCAGGATTCGAAACGGTCACACACCGCCTGCCGATGCTGTCGATCGAGAATGCCTTCTCTGATGAGGAACTGATCGAATTCGACGCCCGTGTGACGCGGCTTCTCGAGGACGACGAATCGCTCGAATACACTCTCGAATACAAGATCGACGGAGTCGCTCTGTCGTTGATCTACGAACACGGCGTGCTCGTACAGGCTCTGACCCGAGGCAACGGAGTCCAGGGCGACGACATCACTCACAACGCTCGCACGATCCGTGGTGTGCCGCTGAAACTGGCCGAAGCCACCTGGCCCGACGTGATCGAAATCCGTGGTGAAGCTTACATTGCCAACTCCGACTTCACCCGACTGCAGGCTCAGCAACAGGAACGAGGTGAGACGCCCTTTGCCAACCCGAGAAACACCTGCGCTGGTGCACTCAAGCTGCTCAACCCCACACTCTGTGCCGCTCGACAAGTCCGCTTCTTCGCTCACTCGATCGGCTTCCTCCAAGGAACCGACTACGCGACGCACGTCGAGTTTCTCGAGGCGGTCGCCTGTATGGGACTGCCGGCGACTCCCGGTGTCGAAACTCGCCCCGACATCGGCTCCGCCCGCGAGTACGCTCAGAACCTGATGGACAACATGCACCAGCTCGATTTCGAGGTCGATGGGCTGGTGCTGAAACTCAACAACCTCGAACAACGACAACGACTGGGGACGACCAGCAAGAGCCCCCGCTGGGTGATTGCCTACAAGTGGGAACGCTATACCGGAACCACCACCGTTCGTGACATCACGATCCAGATCGGAAAGACCGGCACGCTGACTCCGGTGGCCGAGATGGCACCAGTCGAAATCGCCGGGACGACCGTGTCGAGATCGAGCCTGCACAACCGGGATGAACTGAAACGACTCGGGCTTCGCATCGGGGACACCGTCGTCGTCGAAAAGGCCGGCAAGATCATTCCTCGAGTCGTCCGCGTCGAAGAACATCGCCGCAACGGATCGGAACGCAGATTCCGATTCCCAAAGACGTGTCCGGAATGCCAGACCGATGTCGTCCAGGACGAAGGTGGAGTCTACATCCGCTGCCCCAACCACGCCTGCCCGGCTCAACTCCGAGAAAATATCCGCTTCTTCGCTTCACGAGCGGCGATGGAAATCGAAGGACTGGGGATCAAGCTGATCGAAAACCTGCTCGAGGCCAAACTGCTGAACTCCCTGGGCGACATCTACCGCCTGGCCAAACACCGCGACGCCCTGATCGCCATGGACCGCATGGGCCAGAAATCGGTCGACAACCTGCTCGATGCGATCGATGGTTCCAAGACCCGCCCGCTGTCGAGACTGCTGACCGGCCTGAACATTCGACACGTCGGAGCAACCAACGCCCGAATCCTCGCAGACCGGTTCGGGACCATTCAAGCCATCAGCGATCAATCGGTCGAACAACTCGCACTGGCCGACGACATTGGACCGGTGATCGCCGCCAGCGTGCACCAGTTCTTTCATGCACCCACCAGCCGGTCGGTCGTCACCGACCTACGCAAACTCGGACTGCACCAGGGCCACCCCATCCCCGCTGCCGACTCGAGCGCAGCCGACGAAACAGCTGCCGCCGGAGCGTTGGACGGAAAGATCGTCATCGTCACAGGGTCGCTGAACGAATTCACGCGAGACACAATCAACGAGTTCATTCGTCAACACGGCGGCAAGCCGACCGGAAGCGTCTCGAAGAAGACCGACCTGCTCGTCGCCGGACAGGACGCCGGCAGCAAACTCAACAAGGCACAATCCCTGAACATCCCCATCATCACCGAACTCGAACTGCTCGACCTCGTCAACACCCATTCGTCAGCCGACTAGGGAACGGTGACGAACTCGTTCGAGTTCAAGTAGGCCCAAAAGACGTCCTGGAGGCCGTCGGCGAGTGGGCCGGAAGCAGGCGTCTGACGGGCCTGACCTGTCGGTCTCAGCGGAAGCATCTTCTGGATGGCAGCCATCTCGGACGACGTCGGAAATCGGCCCAGTGCCGAAAGGCACAAACGCTTGACTCGGTCGATGTCACTCCCACGCGAGTGGACAATCTGGTGAAAATAGGAACCGGGCTGCTGCGAAAGAGCGTCCTGGATCAGCGGGCCGTTCATCATCATCATCGCCTGAGTGATCGTCCCGGCAAACGTCACAGCCTCATCGTTCTCGTCCGTCTCGAACGAGTGCACAAACTGCGACTGCCAGCGACGGCGGTTCCCCGCCACACTCTCCCAGTCGTCCGCCGTGATCCGATCGGCCCAGGTGGCCACCAGCAGCGAATCGTACAACTGCTCGACACTCATCGGCTTGGTGTACACGCGGCTGAACAGGGGCTGGCTGCCGGTCGCCGGATCGTCGACCGAGTTCCCGTCCGTCATCCGACTGGTCAGGCCGTAGGCTCGAGTGTTACAGATCCAGCGAACCAACTGCTTGACGTCGAATCCACTGGTCTCGAATTCTCGAGCCAATCGATCGAGCACTTCAGGGTGTGAGGGGGGGGTGTGAGGCCCCATGTCGTCGACGGGCGAGGTGAACCCGTATCCCAGCAACCGGGCCCAGGTGCGGTTGACCATCGCTCGTGCCAGCCGAGAATCCTCGCCACTGGTCATCAACTTCGCCAGCAACACTCTCGGATCCTCAACACCCGTCAGGTCGACTTTCCGTGCGCCCAAACCTGCCGACGCCATGTGCAACACGCCCTGGCGGTCTTCGTAATAAGGCGAAACGTCAAACGAGCCGCTGATCAACTCGAATGCGTCACTGCCACGCACGCGTTCGGATCGAGTGCTCTTAAAGAACGCCGTCAGGCCGTAGAACTGCTCCTGACGCCAATCGTTGAACGGATGGTTGTGACACTGAGTGCATTGGACCTGCGTCCCCAGGAACAGCCTCGCGGTGATCGCCGTGGCCGGAGTGGCGTCGTTGTTGAGATGAGCCAGTAGGAAATTGGTGGCTCCATTCTCGTCATTGCGACCACCGGCTGACACCATCTCGCTAACCACCTCGTTCCACGGCCGATTCCTGGCAAACGACTCGCGGAGAAACTTCTCGAATGCCGCACGATTCACCTCTTGCCGTGACCCGCGTCCCACCAACAGGTTGGACCAGACGGTCGTCGAATGACGGATGTAATCCGAATCGTCCAGTAATTTCTCGATCATCTCGGACCGCTTCTCCAAACGACGATCCTTCAGAAAGGCGAGCACTTCGCTGGCTGGAGGAATATGACCGACAATGTCCAGACACACCCGACGCAGCCATTCCGAATCCGAAGCGACTCCCGAAGCCGTGATCTCGTTGTCCTGCCAACCGGCCTCCAGACGGTCGTCGACAAACCCGACGATCTCGGCCAACGATCCAGAACCGGTCACCGACGCAGACGACTTCGGAACACTGGAACCCGGATCGGCCAACGTCTCGCGACCGGTTCCTGGCGACAAGTCGCGGGTTTCCACTCTGTTGGACAATTGGCTCCCCGGAGCCGCACTGATCGTGATCGGCTGCTGGGCCGACGGATCAACAACCGCCGTCGGTGATGCCACAACGCCAGGCCCCGGAGACGTTGTGAATCCCGAAGGGTCTTCCGTACCGGCCAATCCGGTGGCATCCGCTGGCGATCCCGGCCGAAACGCCAGTCCCACTGCCACGATCACAACGGCAGCCGACGTCAGCAGGACGGCAAGCCCAGTCAATCGTCGAGGTACACGCCGATTCGTTCCGGATGTGACGGGATGGTCGCCTGTCACAACCCCAACGGCCGCGACTTCAGACTCCTCGACTCCGGCGCGAGCCGCGTCCCAGTACAGAGTTCCGTGCAACGAGATGTACTCGAGATACAGCGTCCGGGCAGTCGGGTCGGCAAGCACGAGTTCTTCGAGACGTGTCGCCTGATGCACGTCGAGTCGGTCCTCGCACAACAACTCCAGAAGCTGACCAAGCTCTTGGTGCTCGAGACTCGAGGTCGTGTTGGCAGAATTGCTGGCGATAGTCATGGGGTCGCCTGCGCACGGATCTGACGGTTCACACATTCCAACAGCGTGCGGCGGATCCGCGAAAGTGACTGGTAGATCGAGTTGATCGGTCGCCCAAGCAGCTCGGACACACTCTTGCCCGATTCTCCCAACGAATACCGCTGTTGGATCAGTTCGAGATCATTGCTCTTGAGTTTGGTGAGGCAGACGGCCAGGTGATGACGTCGTTGTTCGAGTTCATCGGCCTGCTCGATCGCATCGCTGGCCACCTGCCGCACAAATTCGTCGCTGAAGAGATGCCGATCACGGCGTTTGCGTTCGCGGTACTTCAAGACCTCGTAGTTGGCAATCTGACACGACCAGGCCAGGAAATTGGTACCCAGTTCGAAGCGATCGAACTTCCGCCAGATGATCACGTTCGCCTCCTGGTGAATCTCCTCGGCCTCCAACGGGTTGGGGACCTGCGAGAGAATGAACAGAAAGACTCGGCGCTGGAACTTCGTGAAAAGCTTGATGAACTCGTCTCGCGGAGCCTCAGACGACATCACGGCATCTGGCCGGGCGGACGCATCGCCGTCGCCGTCTGCAATCGTCTGCGGTGTGATCCGAGAGTCGCTCACCAGCGATGATCCTTGAGTCGATGAAGAACGGGTGTTGAGTTGTCTGCACCAGTTGCTCGTACTCGGTGCCTGACCCACAACAGGTCACGCCACCGTCGCCATCGCCGGGCCTGGCTGATGCGGTCCAGGGTCCCGGAGATGGCCACGCGGGTGCACGACGTGCTAGCCGATCAGTTCCTTGATCGGAGTCCCTCCATTGGCCAGTTTCATGGGACGTCCCCGCTTCGAGCGGTGAACAGTCTTGGAGGGGATCCCCAGTGCGTGGGAAACAGTGGCCCAGATGTCGCCGGGCAGGTAGGCCTTCCCATCAACGCGGACTCCATCGCGGTCGGTCTTTCCGACAGCCTGCCCGCCCTTCAGACCACCGCCGCCAACCATCACGCTCCAACTCGCCGCCCAGTGGTCGCGGCCGACGTTCTGGTTGATCCGCGGAGTGCGGCCAAACTCGCCCATCCACACCAGGACCACGTCATCGAGCATTCCACGCTGGGACAGGTCGGCCGTCAGAGCGGCAATACCCTGGTCCAGCTGAGGCAACCTCTGAGTCGACAGCGTGTTGAAGACGTCGTTGTGGAGATCCCAGCCGCCCATGCCGACCTCGATGAACGGCACACCCGTTTCGACCAGTCGACGAGCCATCAGCAAGCCCTGGCCGAAGCCTCCGGTGCCGTAGGCGTCGCGAGTCTCCTGAGACTCCTGGTCCATCTTGAAGGCCTCCATCTGCTTGCTGGTCATCAGGTTGACCGCCTTCTTGTAGATCTCCTTGTGACCCTTGGGCAATTCGCCCCGCTTGGAGTTGATGAAGTTGGTCTCGATCACGCTCAACATTCTCAGCCGCTGACCGAGACGATCCTTCTTGTCGCCCAGGCTGGCGTTGCGAATCTGGCCATTGCTGCTGACGACAAACGGAGCGTGACGAGCACCCATGAACCCGGGGCTGCCCGAGGGAGCGTTGACCGACACGAAGGCCGGAATCTCCAGGGCCGATCGCTTCGCACCCAGTTCGTTGCTGACCACACTGCCAAACGTCGGGTGGACGACCGTCGGGTTGGGGACGAACGACGTGTGCATGTAGTAACGGCCCCGACCGTGATCCGCCTCGCGTGTGCTCATCGAACGCACCACGCTCAACTTGTCCATATGCATGGCCGTCTTGGGCATGTGCTCGCTGATCTGCAGGTCGCCACTGGTGTCGATCGGCTGGAACTCACCACCGTTCTTCGAACCGGGTTTCAGGTCCCAGATGTCGATCGTCGGAGGCCCACCGCCCATCCACATCAGGATACAGGCCTTCTGAGCCTTCTTGATGTCCTGAGCGTGAGCCTGCAGGTTCGAAATAAACTGCATGGCAGGCACGGTCGAAGCGGCCGTGGCCATGTGCTGCATGAAATGCCGTCGACTCATGCCTTGGGGTGTTGGAAGATGCATCAGTTCCTACCTTTCTTGAGGCCCGACGAATGTGTTATCGCCGGGAAACTCGTAAAATCAAGACGCACTCGTGACAACTCGTCGAATTCCTTCGAAACGCGCTGCAGCCAAGTCACGCCTCTCCCGCCTGGTGAATGTCAAACTCAGTGGTTGGAAATGAACTCGTTGGAATTCAACAGAGCCCAGTACAGATCCTGATAGGCCGCAATCGGATTGTCGCGACTCTCCTTGAATAGTTGTTGAGCGGCCGCAAGTTCGCGACGTGTGGGTTCTCGAGTGAGTGTCGAAAGAAACAGCCGCCGGACTCGCGACGTGTCGCTGCCGGCACCCGACAAGACCGTGTTCAGAAAACTGCCTCGCTCGGCACTCGTCGCCTTCGAGACCAGTTCGCCGTTCATCATCATCAAGGCCTGAGGAATCGTGCCGTTGAAGGTCGTTGCCTCGTCGTTCTCGTCGGTCCCAAAGGCAATCACGAACTGCCGCAGCCACATCTGCCGTTGCCGCTCGGATTCCGCCCAGCCCGCACCACCCGCCTTGTGAGCCCCAGTGGCCACGATCAGCGAATCGTACAACTGCTCAGCTTCCATCCCCTTGACGTACATGTGGCTGAACAACGGAGACTCACCGGCCGCCGGTTTGTCGACCGCGTTGTCAACACCCAGTTGACTGGTCAAGTGATACGCCTCGGCATTGCAAATCCAGCCAATCAACTGCTTGACGTCGTAGCCAGCCTTGACGAATTCTCGTGACAGACGATCGAGCAGTTCGGGATGAGTCGAGGGGTTGTGGGGGCCCATGTCGTCGAGCGGCTTGGTGAAACCGTAACCGAAGAAATGACCCCACGTACGGTTGACCATCGACTTGGCAATCAAGGGGTTGTCGCCGGCTACCATCAGACGAGCCAGCTCCTTTCTCAGGTCCGTCGACGGCTTGGCCGTGACTCGCGTCTCAAAAAATCGTGGCTCGACCATCTGTAACGTGCCCGCTCGCTGCTCGAAAAAGACCCGCTCGTTGAAGTCCGTGAAGACCAACTCCGAGTAATCATCCACCATGCGGCCACTCGTGGGATCGTACTTGCGATGGTCGACCCGGCGAGCCTGCCGGAAAAAGTTGTTGAACTCCCAGAACTGGTTCTGCTGCCAGTCGTTGAACGGGTGGTTGTGACACTGAGTGCACTGGACCTGGATCCCCATGAACAACCGGGTCGTCTTGGCTGTCGCCTGGACCCCATCGTCGGCCATGGTCATCTGTGCCAGCAGATAGTTGACCGCTCCGTTGCGCTCGAAATGCCCCTCGGCCGAAACCAGATCGTAAACCACCTTGTCCCACGGCCGGTTGCGTGCGAACGCCTCGCGAAGGAACTTCCGCATCCCCGACCGGCTGACTCGCCGAGGCGTCTGGCGACCAATCAACAGGTTGCTCCAGATCGTCGTCCAGTTCCGTACGTAGCCGGGATCATCCAGCAGCGTGTCGATCAACTTGGTCCGCTTGGCCGGGTCGCGGTCCTTGAGAAACGCTTCGACCGCTTCCAACGACGGAATCGCACCGACCAAATCCAAGTGCACTCGACGAATCCACTCGGCATCACCCGCCACCGACGACGAATTGACCTCGTTGTCCGTCCAGCCCTGCCGAATCTGAGTGTTCGTGTAGTCGACAATTTCTCGAGCCGATCCGGTCAACGCCGCCTTCGGCACCGCCGGACTCGAGGCGACTCGACGTCGAGCGAGCGGCTTCGATGCCGACGACCGCTGCTGAGCAAACCCAACCGCTTGCGGCACGACCATCCCAATCGCCAGGGCCGATGCCAATACCAGCCGGCACCACCTGCCACTCCTGCCTCCAACCACACCTGTTTCCCGCCACGATTGCATCGATTCCAGTCTCCCTGGGCCCGTGTCGTCAGTCAATTCGTTCGACTCTATCTGAAAAGACTCCCACTTCACCCCTGTAACCACAATGGATCTGAAAACCTTCGTCTTTATTTTTTTGTTTTTTCCACGACCGGACCATGAAAAACCGTGTAACCCGTTGCAGTTTACAGACTTGAACAAGTCACTCTTCCTTTTCACCATCCGCATAATCCGTCCGACAACTCGATCTGCTAGCATCGCCGATCCACGAAGATCCGCAATCTACCTCATAGACAGATCCATCTCACAACAAATCCACCTCATCTGACGGCCGCAACACGCAATCAAATGAAAAGAGAATCTGCTCGATGACCACCACGATTGAGCTGACGGGCCGCACGGCGGTCGTCACCGGAGCGTCGAACGGCATCGGCCGGGCGACAGCCATCCTGCTGGCCGAACACGGAGCAACAGTGTTCGCCGCAGACTGGAAACATCTGGACGAGAATACCAGTCGATTCGCAGAGTTGGGGATTGTCGAGTTGAACTGTGACGTGAAACGAGAGTCGGACCTGGCCGAGACGATCGGCGATGCCGTCCGGCGAACTGGCCGGCTCGACATCCTGGTTAACAACGCGGGGATCGGCATGGTGATGCCGATCGAGGATGTGACCGAGTCCGACTGGGACAACTGCATCGACACGAATCTCAAGGGAGCCTTCTTCGGTTGCCGACATGCGGTGGCACCGATGCGAGACGCCGGTGGAGGATCGATCGTCAACATGTCGAGCAACGCCGGGTTGCTGCCGCGGTCGCACGACCCGGTCTATTCCATCAGCAAGATGGCCCTGGTCGGCCTGACCCGCAGCCTGGCGTTGTGCCTGGCCAAAGACCGCATCCGGGTCAACTCCGTCTGCCCTGGTCCCGTCGGCGATACCGCGATGATGAACGCCGACCTCGACTCGGCCGATGACCCCGACCAGCTGACTCGCTCCATGATCGACGCCAGCCCACTGGCCAAGGCATGGGACCGCATGATCGACCCTCTCGAGATCGCCGCTTCGGTGCTGTTCCTGGTCAGCGACCAAGCGGCCATGATCACCGGCACCTCCATCGGCATCGACGGCGGCAAGTCGCTGGGAGTCCCGCCCGGTTAATCGGACCCTGACGGCGTCACAACCGGTACAATCGCTCCCGCTTGACTGCATCCCCCCAATCGCGTTACCGGCCCGACGCAATCGAACTCGCAGTCTCGGCCGACGTACGGCTCGACCAAAACCGCACGTGTGTTGGGTCGAGACTACAGTGTAGAATGTGAAGTCTGGCTGGAGCCGATTCGGCTGCGTCCCGGCCTCTGGTTCCATTCCCGTCTCCTGCCCCATCCACCGCCATGGCCGCCCGACTCGTTTCACTCACCGACGCCCCGTCGATACCGATCGACAAACCGGTGATCTTCATCGGCCGCGACAGCGAATGTGATGTCGTCCTGAGCGACAGTCGCCGAGTGTCACGAAAACACTGCTGCCTGGCTCACGTCAACAACCGACTGATGGTCAGAGACCTGGGCAGCATGAACGGCGTGTGGATCAACGGCGAACGCATCGAACGAACCGGCACGATGCAGCCCGGGGACGAATTGGCCATCGGTGATGTCCGCTTCCGCCTCTCCACGCAAGACAACTCGGATTCCCAAGCCCATCCCGAAATGCCCGAAGCCAACTCCGATGAAGCCAGTCTCGAGTTTCCCGTTGCTGTGGCCGATCCGGGCGACGACGTGCTTGTGGCCGAACCCCTGTACGAGACGGATTCCTCGGAACTGCTCATCGTGCCCGGTCCCGCACTGGACGACGACAACGGCGATGTGATTCCTCTGAATCAAAACGGCAACTACAATGACGACGATTCGAACATCCTGCCTCTACCCGATCGATGACCGTAGACTGGCAATCCCCGTCGCTTTGCGTCTCCTCCACCCCTTCTCCTCCACCCCTTCTCCTCCAACTCGTCTCTCACGGCCCGGACCTCTCGATGCTCGACCTGCAATACATCTGTGATCATCTCGACGAAGTCGCCACCAACTGCCGCAATCGCGGTGTCGACGTCGATCTCGACAAGATCGTCATTCTTAGAGGACGACGTGGCAAGTTGATCACCAGCTGTGACGAGGTGCGACGCGAACAAAAAGCGACCTCATCGGGGATCCCGACTGCCGAGAGCGATGAGGCCAAGCAGGTTCTGATCGGTCGCGGTCGAGAATTGCGAGAAACACTGCAGGAACTCGAACGAGAATTGGATGGTGTCGAGACCGAGTTGCGAGCCGAGCAGGCTTGCGTGCCGAACATGTCGCATCCCGACGCCCCGGTGGCTTCGGGCGACGATGGGCATGTGGAAATCCGCAGGTGGGGCGAGTTGCCCGACTTCGACTTTCAACCGCTCGATCATGTGGCCCTGGCCGAAAAGCACGACCTGATCGATTTCGACGCGGGAACTCGAGTCGCTGGCCACGGTTTCTATTTTCTCAAGAACGAAGCCGTGCTGCTCGAACTGGCCCTCGTCCAATTCGCCGTCTCGCGACTCCGCGAAGCGAATTTCACCCTGATGACGACGCCCGACCTGGCTCGAGACGAGATCATCGAAGGGATCGGATTCCTGCCTCGCGGACCGGAGTCCCAGATCTACTCCATCGAAAACTCCAACCTCAGCCTCGTCGCCACCGCCGAAATCACTCTCGGCGGAGCACTCAGAGACCAGATCCTGGACATCGACGAACTGCCACTGCGCTACGCAGGCATCTCGCACTGCTTCCGCACCGAGGCCGGAGCCCACGGGCGGGCGACCCGAGGCATCTATCGCGTGCATCAGTTCACCAAGGTCGAGATGTTCGGCTTCAGTGAACCGACACTCGAGGCATCCAACTCGCTGCTCGATCAGGTCGTAGGAATCGAGGAAGCACTGTTTCAGGCATTGGAGATTCCCTACCGAGTGGTCGACACGTGCACCGGAGACCTGGGTGGACCGGCTTACAGGAAATTCGACCTTGAGGCCTGGATGCCCGGACGGGGCGAGTCGGGCGAGTTCGGAGAAGTTACTTCGGCGTCCAACTGCACCGACTACCAAGCCCGACGGCTGGGCATCCGCTGCCGCACACCCGGCAAGAAGGGGACCGAATTCGTTCACACACTCAACGGCACTGCCGTCGCCGTCTCCAGAGCTCTGATCGCAGTACTCGAAAACCACCAGCAAGCCGACGGCACCATCCGCATCCCCGAAGTCCTCAGAACTTGGGTCGGTCTCGACCAAATCGGCTGAACCCGTCAACGTCGCTGCATCGCTCGCTCTTCATTCATCACATTCTCCACTTCATCCCGAGATCATCGCCGTGAATCGCGACGACGAAACACCCACACACGACAACACACCACCTGCTGACGACTCGAACGAAACGAACGAGTCGCCCGCAGCGGAATCGGTTTCCGAGTCCGACTCGGCATCACCCACCTCCGATGCCGAAGCTGAAATGGCACCGGCGACCGACACGGACGTCGTGGCCGATCCGGACACGGTCGAGCATGACGAGTCAGTTTCGGGACCCGATGTCGAGACGGACGGTGAGGACGACTTGCCCGAGTACGAGCCGTTGACGCCGGAGTTGGTCGAGGAGGAGGCCGAGCGTGGCGATTTCATGCTGCGGTGGGCCGTCGTGCTGCTGGCCATTCTGCTGGGCTGCTACGGGATCCACCAATCGACCACACTGCTGCGCACAGCCAGCGGCCAGCACATGGCCTCGCACGGCCTGCTGCCTCCCGCGACCGACGTCTTCAGCCTGACGGCCACCGATCGCACCTGGGTCAACCTGGGCTGGGGCACCGACCTGCTCCTTGCCGCGTTGTACTCGCTCCCCGGACAGGACATCTATCTGTCGCTGTTTGCTGCGGTTTTGGCAGGTCTGACTCTGGGACTTCTGGTCCACATTTCTCGTCCCGGCCTGCCCAGCTGGTGGACATCGATTCTGGCCGCAGTCGCATTACTGGCGGCGTTTCCCCAGTTCGTCGCCGGTCCCGAATCGATCACGCTGCTCGGCTTGGTGCTGCAATTGTGGCTGCTGCACCGCTTTGGACTCACCAGCCGTTCTCGTGACCTGTGGTCGCTGGTCGCCGTGCAACTGGTGTGGGTCAACCTTGATCCACGAGCCTGGATCGGACTGCTGGTGCTGGTGCTCTACGGTCTTGGCGAATGGCTGGGGAACCGTCCCGGCATGAGTCGTCCGGGTGAGCGGAAACTGTATTGGCAGGTGACCGGTGCCGTGGCCCTGGCTTGCCTGGTCAACCCGTTTCACGTCCACACCCTGCTAGCTCCACTGGTGCTTTACGGCACCGAGTACCCAGCCTGGCAGACCTACAACGTGCTGACATTCGACCAGGCCGCCAGCATCGATCGCCTGCAGTACTTCCCGTTGACGGCGATCGTCGTGCACCAGGGCGAGTGGGGCAATTGGAGTTGGCTGAACTATCACGTGATCGCCGGACTGTTGGTTCTGTTGGCAGCCGCGGTCACGCTGTACGTGAATCGGCGTCGAGCCCATACCGGACACGTGGCCGTGCTGGTGGGCCTGACCATGCTGGCGTTTCTGGGAATCCGCGAGCTGGCTCCGGCCGCATTGGTCGCGGCGGTCCTGGCCGGACTCAATGCCCAAGACTGGTACCGTGCGACGTTTTCTCAGGAATACACCATCGAGCGTCGTGAGTTGCTGTTTTCTCGAGGTGGCCGCTCGCTGACGGTGCTGGGCTTATTTGCTGTCGCTCTGCTGGCGATCCTCGGCCGGCTGACCCCCGAAGGAGGCCGCAAGCTCGGCCTGGGACTCGCTCCCGGCCTGGCATCGACCATCGATGGCCTGAGCACCGATCTCAACGAACGCCTGTTCACTCTCTCGAGCGACCTCTCAGAAGACCTCGACCGAGGCCAATTCAACGCCACACTCAGAAAACAGTTCACCGGCAACAAAATTTCACTGCCCGACGACCTGACGATCGCAACACGACGTCCGGGCCGGACCTGGACGATCCGAGGTACCACGCCCGGCAATGACTACCTGGTCGTGGCCACCGCCGGCCGACTGGTGGTCTACCGGGATCTGGGTCAGGACGAAACGCACCGTGGATTCAACTTCGTCCCCGAACAGGGTGACCTGATGATCTGGGTCGGCCATCGCCCCTTCATCGACAACCGGATGCGGCTGTATTCGGGACGCGGAGACCAGGACCTACTGGCCTTGCACCGCCGGACCCGCACGGCACTCAGACTGCGACGACTGGTGGTCGGCTCAGACGACGGACGCCAACTGCTCAGGGTCCAGGTGGCCGTAGAAACCGACGATGCGATCGAAGTCATCCTCCCGCCCGGTGGACCAGGAACACGCCAATCGATCGACAAATCCGACCTCGATGTCAACGCATCCATACCAAAACACGCCCAAGTTGGACTCGCACCGCTCTGGCAAAAGACCTTCGATGATCACAGCATTACCCACGTCCTGCCCCGGCTCCATGGCCCCTCGTCGCCCGATTACACCTCGATGTTCGACCTGATCCAGTACCCCAATCATTGGCAACTGGTGCGGATCGGTGCGACTACCGCCGTGTTCTATCGCAAGGCCGATGCCGCGAAAACGATCACCGGATACCTCGACAAACACAACAACGACTTTGCCAAGAACGCCTACCGGACCGTCGCCGAAAAACTCGATCCCAGACCGGAACTCGCACGCGGAAACAACTCCTACATCCGCTTCCTGCGGCAACAACATAAGACGCTCGTGCCCGAGATCGCTCGAGGCAATCACCTGGCCCAGATCCTCAAGATGCAACAGTCCAGCCCCAACTTCCTGCAAGCCCTGCAGGAGGTCGCCATGAGGGTGGCGAACCAAGACCTCACCGGAGGCCCCAACAGCCGGCACGCTCTGAGAATCCTCGGCGACACCGCTGCGGTGGCTCACGTGGCCATCCGTTCGGCGAACGAAGGTCTGAGTCTCACGCCGGATTCCAGCGATGGATACCTCGTCCTGGGCATCGCCTACGCCTGCCTCGATGATATCGAATTGGCCTTTCGAGGTGCCGACCTGGCCACACCGTGGGCCAGACGACGGTACTTCGAATCGATCCTCGCTCTGAACCAGGCACTCGAACTCGATCCGAACAACATCGAAGCCCTGTTCATCCGCTACCAGCGTTTTCAACGACTCAATCGAGTTGACCTCGCTCTGGATTCCCTGAAACGCTTCGACGAATTGACTCGATTGCCAAGCGGAGCCAGCGAAGTGCAAATCGAAGCCCGCAGGCAACAGGTTGATGACCCACTGCAACGACTCATCAGCAACGTCGAACCGGTCAGGAAAGAACTCCAGAGAACCTTCCACCCCGAAGACGGGAGCGACACGCCGGATCGGTTCGAATACGCAATGATGCTCACCCAGGAACAACCCGGACGCAACGTGTTTATTCTCACCGCACTGCAGTTGATCAACGAAGACGTCGAGAAATCCGCAGGACCCGAAGCCCTGCTGCTCAAGGCTCAGTGGATGATGGAAGCCGGAGTGTTCCGCGACGAAGCTACTGCCATGACGCTCGATGAAATGTTCCAGGACCTCGGAGAACAAAGCGGACAAGGAACCAACCGAACCACTCTGGCCATCAGCCGATTGGCCTACGGCGATTTCGACCAGGCCAACCAGCTGTGGCGAGGCGAACTGGCTCAACTCGAACAGCAACGGTTGGGAGATTCCCTGAGAAATCTGCCGCTGGTGCTTCGGCCACAACAATGGCCATTCGATCAAATCAACTCGACCATGAACCTCGTGCTCATGCACCCCAGCATGCAAAGCGAACTCGTGTTCAACGTCGCCATGAGTCACCTCGAAGCCGGACGTGTGAACCAGGCTGGAGACGAACTGACTCGACTGCTCGATGATGTCCCCGACTCACACCTCAGAGCCCTCGCTCAATTCTACATCTCGCAAATCACCAACAAACCACTCGAACTGCTCGATAGCGTGGGACCGATGGAAATGATCCCGGTCGAGTCCGAAATGTTTGGATCCGAACCCTAGTGGGGCGTTGAAGAACATGGGTTCGTCGGGAAACACCAACGCACATGTCATTCCGAGCCCAGCGAGGGATGACACCACGCCAGACTACTCGGCCATCTCCTGCCCGAAACTCAGCCGCATCTGAGGATCCAGCTGCTGCTGCTGGAATTCCTTGAACAGCAGGCTCGGCTGGATGTCCTCGTTGTGCTGATACTTGTCGCTGCGGTACTCGGTCACTTCACCCAAAATGGAGTGGTAGGAGATCTGGCAAATCGGGACGCCCGCATAGATGCGAACCGGTTGCACGGCAAACATTTCGAGAGTCCAGTAGCCGCTGAAGCCGATGTCGCCAAAACTGTTGGTGCAGTGGACAGACAGACCGAGTCGTCCGACGGAACTGCGACCCTCGATCATCGGCACCAGATTGCGAGTCTCGGTCCGCTCGACCGTTCGCGCCAAGTACAACTGGTCCGGATTCAACACGAATCCCTCGGGCGGAATCGTGTAACGACGAAAGCGATTGGGCCGCTGCATGTCCAATACGATCTCCTCGTAAACAAGGAGTTCATCGTGGAGGCTGAGATTGTAGCTGTTGGGATTAAGCCGCTCGGGGTTGAACGGTTCAATCTGGATGTTGTTGCCCAACTGCCTGCTGATTTCCGACCCGGTCAGGATCATGGTGAGGCCCCATCCAGCGTGTGTCCGCAGGTCCGCGCGACATGCAACGCGACAGACCGTAGTCCGATTCGACCAAGGTTGCAACAAGCCACCCTAGACTCTCCTTACCCAACCTCACCCAACCTCAACCCAACCCAACCTCAACCATCCCGTCTCAGTCCGACAGAGGTTCCAATCCCACCCTCTGACAACACCTCAGTAACGGACACTCCGCACACGCCGGTCGGCGGGCAATGCAAACCGCACGCCCGTGGTGGATCATCCGATGCGAGTACTCGATCCACTCTCCCTTGGGCAACATCGCCATCAGGTCCCGCTCGATCTTCTCCGGATTCTCCTGAGTCGTCAGCCCCAACAGGTTGCTGATCCGCTTCACATGAGTATCAACAACCACGCCGCTGGCAATGCCGAAACAGACTCCCAGAACAACGCTGGCCGTCTTGCGTCCCACTCCAGGTAATCTCACCAGGTCCTCGATATCACGAGGAAACTCACTCGAATGATCTCTGACCAACCCTCGAGCCATCCCCTTGAGACTCTTGGCCTTGGTACGGAAGAACCCGGTCGACTTGATGATCCTCTCGATATCGCGAATCCGCCCGCTGGCCAGTGATTCGGCCGTCGAGTACTTTTCAAACAGCGCCGGAGTCACCAGGTTGACTCGCTGATCGGTGCACTGAGCCGAAAGAATCGTGGCGGCCAACAACTGGAAAGGGCCGTCATGATCCAGAGCGCACTCGGCCACCGGGTAGGCTCGCTTCAGACTCCGCACCACCGCTCGCGCCCGTCGTCTGACCTCATCGTTGGGAACGCTACAACCCGAACTGGCCATGGTTCAAACCGCAAGAGGATAGAATAGCCTGATGGACACCGCCGACCGCGGCTCCTTAGAATCGATGTGCCAGTCCAAAATCAACGGCTCCACAACCGGTCAATCCAATCCGCAGATCCGACTCCGGACGACCACTGCAGAAATCATACGAAGGGATCGCCAGACCGCAATCGTCCAATGTGTTCCAATCCACCCCCACCACACCCGCCGCAGTACATCGAAGCCTTGCGGCTGTTCAACGAACAGGACTTCTTCGAATGCCACGACGTGTTGGAAGAACTCTGGTCCGACATCGTCGGTGACCAGCGCCGCTTCTACCAAGGCCTGATCCAGGTCGCCGTGGCACTGTTTCACTTCGGGAACGGTAACCTCGGTGGAGCCCGGAAATTGTACCACTCCTCTCGCGAATACCTGAAACACTACCCATCGCCCTACATGAATCTCGACCTCGACAAGTTGCTCAGCGACCTGACAACCTGCTTCCAGGAACTGCTCGACGCCGGCAACAGCTATCCAGACAACCTCGTCATCAACGAATCTCTCATCCCACACATCACCCTGGACGTCTCATGACGAATCCCGGACCCGATCCCGGACCCGATCCCGACGCTGGCTTCGACCAGTTGAGGAACTTCACCGGCCGCGTGCCGCTGTTCCCTCTGCCCGATGCCGTCCTGTTTCCTCACGGTGTGATGCAACTGGTGGTCTTCGAACCAAGATACCGGCAAATGGTCGAAGACAGCCTGGCCCGAGACCGCCTGATCGCCATGGCACTGCTCGCACCGGGTTGGGAAGCGACCTACGAATCCAAGTCGGCACCGATCCACCAAACCGTCTGCATCGGACGCATTGCCTCCTGGGAACTACTCGACGACGGACGCTATCAAATCGCCCTCGAAGGACTCGCCCGCGGAATCGTTCTCGACGAAGACCACTCCACACGGCCCTACCGGGTCGCTAGAATCGAATTGAGGTCGGACATGCCGTCCGGTCTCTCGAGTCAACAACGACGACGCAGGCAACGAGAACTGCTGGTCGGATTTCAACAGGCGGCCGCAGGCTGTGACTTCGATCAGTCCTTTCACGACTCGCTGGATGCCGACCTGCCACTCGGAGGCCTCTGTGATGTGATCGCCTTCTCGCTGGCACTCGGACCCGACGTGGCACAGGCGATCTTCGAAGAATCCGACATCGCAAACCGCTCACTCATGGTCCTCGGCGAACTGAAAGACTGCATCACTTCAAGTGCCGAAAACGCATCTGGAACCCAACATAACCAGACATTCCCACCACCCTACAGCCTCAATTGACCACTACCCCACAAGGCAACTCGCCACGGAACTCAGATGTCACACAGCACACTCGCCGCAGACAACGCAGACACGGACTCGACGTCTCCAGTCGATCAGCCACGGATCGCCCGAGCGGTCCGCGAGATTCTCGAAGCGATCGGAGAAGACCCCGACCGTTCGAATTTGGTCGAAACACCCGAGCGGGTCGCTCGGATGTACACCGAATTGTTCTCCGGCCTGTATTCCGACCCGGCCCGGCACCTGCAAAAATGCTTTGAAGAACAATTCGACGAACTGGTCCTGGTTCGCGAAATCAGTTTCAACAGCCTCTGTGAACATCACCTGCTGCCGTTCATAGGAGTGGCCCATGTCGGCTACCTGCCCAACGGACGAATCGTGGGGCTCAGCAAACTGGCCCGGGTCGTCGAAGAAATCTCACATCGGCCTCAGGTCCAGGAACGGATGACCAACCAGATCGCCGACCTGCTCGACGAGGAACTCGACGCCAAGGGCGTTGTGGTGGTGCTCGAGGCCACTCACACCTGCATGACGATTCGAGGCGTCCGCAAGCCGGGCAGCCTGACGGTGACCAGTGCGGTGCGTGGCCTGTTCAAGACCAACCAGTCGAGTCGTGCCGAGGTCATGTCGCTGATCAATCGCGGCTGAATTCGGCTCGTTCACTCAACAGAGACACCCAGTGATCGCCCAGTTCGCCGTTCGTCTGATTTGTGGCATCAGCTTGGCGTGGTGCCTGTCTCGCAGACGCGATATCACCGACGGCTTCTTCCGCATCCAGATGCTGATCGTGATGGGACTCGCAGTCCTGGCCACCCTGGTCGGCCTCGGCGGATGGGACGCCTCGTTCTCCGCCTCGACCGAAACCGGCGAATCTCTGCTCGGAGACCGCACCCGCACCTGGTTGTGCGGCGCGACGGCCGTCGCAGCCTACATCGGCAGCTTTCTCTGGGCCCTGGGCCGCCGCCCGGCCGGCAACGCCGCGATCGCACTCGTCACAGGCCTCGGACTCGCACTGCTGATCGGATCGACCCGCTGCACACTCTCGGCCTCGACCCCCACCCAACTCTTCGTCGCCGCTTCGGAACTCTCAACCGCACTGCTGCTGGGCACCTCGATGGTCAGCATGCTGCTGGGCCACTGGCACCTGACAGCCACCGGCATGTCACTCGAACCACTCAAACAACTCAACCTCATGCTGCTCGCCGCCACACTCCTGCGAATCGGCCTGGCTATCGTCGGCCTGGTGCTGATCGGAGGACTGCCCGAGACCGACCACCAGAGACTGTTGCTGGTGCTCAGATGGCTGGCAGGACTGGCCGGGCCGCTGGTGGTTGTTGGCATGGTCTGGAAGATACTCGGCTACCACAACACTCAGTCGGCCACCGGTGTCCTCTACGTGGGAGTGATGCTGACACTCACCGGAGAATTGACCGCCACTCTGCTGGCTCAAGAACTCGCCATCCCGATCTAGAACGGGTCCGGAACACCATCCATGCAACTCGACTTCACCTGCCCCGACTGCCAGCAGTCCAGCCGGATCTCCAGCAGCCTCGACGAACACCGGATCGAGTGCCCCGAATGCGGCTTCGTGAAGCCGATCCCCGAATCAGCCTGGGAGAACACTCGGTTGGCCGAATGCCTGGCGTGCGGCGAACCGGATCTGTGGCGACAGAAGGACTTTCCGCAAAAACTCGGAATCGGACTGGTCGCCCTCGGCATAGGACTCTCGACCATCGCCTGGGCACGCTACCTCCCCGTACTCGCCATCGGCATCCTGATGCTATTCGCACTCCTGGATTTGGCGTTGTATAGTCTGATGAAGGATGTGCTGGTCTGCTATCGCTGCCAAGCCCGGCACCGACTCGAAGGATCGACCGACGGCTACCCCCAATTCGATCACGAACGAGCCGAACGGTATCGTCAGCAGGCTCTCAGTCGCAAACCGCTTGATCCCGCTACTTGACCCCCGTTCCTCGACCAGCCCCGACCGCGGCCACCGAATTACCAGACCCGTCGAAGGAACCGCAGGCGAGTGGACGAGCAACGGCAACTGATGGTCGAGGATCTTGGCAGCGTGCTCGAGGGCGAACTGCTCGTCGATCCTCTCTCGATCGCCCTCTACGCCAGTGACGCCAGCCTGTTCCACGTCCCACCCTTGGCCGTCGCCCGACCGCGAAACCGAGACGATGTCGTGGCGATCGTTCGGTACGCGGCCGAGATCGAGGTGGGGGTGTTTCCGCGTGGGGCCGGAAGCGGAGTAGCTGGAGGCTGCCTGGGGCCGGGGATTGTGGTCGACTTTTCCCGCTACCTCCACCGCATTCTCGCAGTCGACTCGTCGACCGTGACCGTCGAGCCCGGAGTCGTCCTCGACGAACTCAACCGACAACTCCGCCCACTGGGGCGCTACTTCCCGCCCGACCCCTCCAACGGTCCGGTCACCACCATCGGCGGTATGCTGGCCGTCGATGCCGCCGGTTCCCGATCGGTTCGAATCGGATCCACACGCGACCACGTCAAACAACTCGAACTCGTCATCGGCGATGGGTCGGTGATCGAAGCGGGGAGTGAAGAACTGGTGAGTCACACGGCGATCGGCACGGCCGATCCGACCGACCCTCACCAAAGACTCTGCGATCACCTGGAACGAATCCTCAGAGAAAACGAAGACCTGATCCGCGAACGGCAACCGGCCTTGTCCCGCAACTGCAGCGGGTACCATCTCCGAGGCGTCCTCGCCGACAACCGACTCGAACTCGCACGACTGCTGGTCGGATCCGAAGGCACACTCGGGCTGTTCACTCAAGCTACCCTGCACACCTCGCCGTTACCCGAACACCGTGGGATCGTGTTGCTGCTGTTCGGGACACTCGAGGAAGCCACGCGGTGCGTCCAGGCCATCTCGGCCCTGCAACCCTCGGCGTGCGACTTGATGGATCGCCGAGTCCTCAGTCTGGGCCGAGAGTCCGACCCGCGTTTCTCGGCGATGATCCCCGCCGGCAGCGAAGCGGCGTTGATTGTCGAGCAGGTCGGGATCAGCGAACGCGAGACACGCGAACGGATCGCTCGAGTCGTCTCGGCCGCTCGCGCCACCGCACAATCCACACGAGTGGCCTTCGAAGCTCACGAATTCGACGGAGTCGAATTCCTCTGGTCGCTGCCCCGACGCATCGTCCCCCTGCTGGCGCGTCTCAAAGGAACCACCCGGCCACTGCCGTTTGTCGAAGACATTGCCGTGCCGCCCGAACGGCTGCACGAATTCCTGACAGCGGCACAGCGAGTGTTCCAGCAGCACGAAGTCACCGCTTCGCTGTACGCTCACGCCGCCGCCGGACAATTGCACTTGCGACCATTCCTCCCGCCGCCAGCGCTCGATCACGGCGGCCGGCTCGAACGACTCGCCGAAAGCCTCTACGAAGAAGTCTTTCGATTGGGCGGAACCATCAGCGGCGAACACGGAGATGGACTCTCACGAACACCCTTCCTCAAGAAACAGTACGGACCACTTTGCCGAGTCTTCCAGTTTGTCAAGGATCTGTTCGATCCACACGAACGACTCAACCCTGGGAAAATCGTCACCGGTAGCAGGCCACTGCATCGAGCCGAGTTTCGTGGCAGCGGCCTGGTCGACCTGGCAGGACAGCCCACAGATCCGCAGCCCAAGCCAGTTCCTCGCGTCGCTCCCAACGACACGCCGCTTCCTGCCGCTCCCGCCATCGCTCGCGACGCCCCAACGACCGAACCGGTGGCGTTGGAGTTTTCCTGGGATGCCCAGGAGTTGGCATTGGCGGCGGCAGACTGCAATGGCTGTGCCGCCTGCCGTAATGTCTCGCCTCAGCAACGCATGTGCCCGTTCTTCCGGATCGACCCGTCCGAGCACGCCAGCCCCCGGGCTAAGGCGAACGCAATTCGCTCGATATTCGGGTCACTCAACCCCCAGGCCCTCGCGTCCCAGGAATTCCGGCAGCTCGCTTCACTCTGCTTCAACTGCAAGCAATGCGAACTCGAATGCCCCGGCCACGTCAATGTGCCGCAAATGATGATCGAAGCCAAAGCGGCTCAGGCCGCCGTCGACGGGATGACTCGAGCCGACCGGACCTCGGCCATGATCTACAACCTGGTGGGCCTGGGAGGACTGATGCCTCGAGCCACCAACTGGCTTCTGGATCAGCCGCCCGCACGATGGCTGATCGAGAAACTGCTGGGCATTCACCGTGAACGACGACTGCCAGCCCTGGCACGACGCTCGTTCCTTAGCAGCCTGCCACGACGCTGGTCGTTTCGGCCACGGCCCGGAGCACGCCCCAAACCGGTCATCTATTTCGTCGACCACTTCGCCAATCACCACGATCCCGAACTCGCCACCGCCCTGATCCGGATCCTCGAACACAACGACATCCCCGTCTACGTGCCCCGAGACCAATACCCGTCGGGAATGGCACTGATCACCGCCGGTAACCTCGACTCCGCCAGACGACTCGCGGAATGGAACCTCCGAGAACTCGGTGAACTGGCCCGCGAAGGACACCGGATCGTCTGCAGCGAACCCTCGGCAGTCGTCTGCCTGCAACAGGAATACCCGCGACTGGTCGATCACCCCGATGCCCCGGCCGTCGCCCAACAGGTCGTCGAAGCCGGTACCTTCCTCGCCGAACTCCACGCCGAAGGCCGACTGGCTCTCGATTTCGAGCCACTCGACCTGGTCGCCGGGTACCACACTCCCTGCCACCTCAAGGCTCTCGGCGGCGAAGACTCGGCAAGAGAATTGCTCGGTTTGATTCCAGGTTTGAGTGTTTCTACAATCGAAGCAGGTTGCTCGGGAATGGCCGGAGCCTGGGGGATCGCGACGGACAACTTTGCGACCTCGATCGAGATCGGACACTCCCTGATCAGCAGGATGCAACAGGGAGATCTCGAGATCGGTACGACCGAGTGCAGCGGATGTCGGCTGCAAATGCAGCAGGCCTCCAACACCCAAACTCTCCATCCACTCAAACTCCTGGCACTTGCCTATGGCCTGATCCCGGAAATCCGTCAGAGATTGCCGGAATCCAATGGCCGACATCGTCGTCACTCGAACCGCCAATTGGTGATCTCGTGAAGCTCGCCGTCCAACTGTTTGCTCACGCACGTGAACTCGCCGGTCAAGACCAGGTCGACCTGGAACTCGACGAAGGTGCCTGCGTGGCAGACGTCCGCCAGGCACTTGCCGACCAGGTCCCTCAACTCCTGCCACTCACACAACGACTCCTGTTCGCCGTCGGTACTCGGTACGCCGACGACCACGTCACACTCGGACCCGACGACTCGATTGCCTGCTTCCCACCCGTCAGCGGCGGCTGAGACCCGTCGCCACGACGCCTCACGGAACTCCAGAAGATTCGCGACCAAACAAGACAATGATTCAGTTGACCCACGATCCGATCGACACTGCCGGCCTGACCGAATCGGTCCGCAAACATGCCGCCGGAGCCGTTGTGCTGTTCCTGGGCACCGTCCGCGACATGACCGAAGGACGACGCACCACCGCACTCGACTACGAAGCCTACCCGGAAATGGCGACGGCGAAGATGGAGGAAATCGTCGCAACGGCTGGCCAACGCTGGCCCATCACCGCCTGCGGGATCATTCACCGACTCGGACACCTCGAACTCGGAGACGTCAGCGTCGCTGTCGCCGTCAGCTGCCCGCACCGAGTCGAAGCGTTTCAGGCCGCCAGGTTCCTGATCGATACGCTCAAGGACGTCGTCCCCATCTGGAAAAAAGAAAACTTCGACGATGGGACCACCGAATGGGTCCACCCCGGCCTGAATACCGACACCACCACCGACACCACCACCGACACTCAACTCAGCAACTGAACTCCAACACACGATCGTGAATCACACATGTCGATCACTCAACCACTCGTCGACACCTTCGGCCGACACCACAACAACCTCAGGATCAGCGTCACCGACCGCTGCAACATCCGCTGCTTCTACTGCATGCCGGCCGACAACGTCGAGTTCATGCAGCGAAGTGAATTGCTGACGTTCGAGGAAATCGAGCGATTCGTCAAAGTGGCGGCCAGCCTGGGGATCAACAAGTTGCGACTCACCGGAGGCGAACCGCTTGTACGACGCGACCTGCCCGAACTGATCCGGCGGGTTTCGAAGATCAAAGGTATCCAGGACATCGGCCTGACGACCAATGGCATCCTGCTGGCCGATCAGGCCAACGCACTCCACGACGCTGGACTCTCCAGAATCAACATCAGCCTCGATGCGCTCGACCCGGTCCGCTTCAAGGAGGTGACACGGCGTGACGGTTACGAAAAAGTGATCGAAGGAATCGAGGCCGCTCGGTCGGTGGGATTCGACCCGATCAAAATCAACGCCGTCTCGATCCGAGGTCTCACCGAAGACCAACTCATTCCCTTCGGACAACTGGCACGTGATACCGGGATCGAAGTCCGGTTCATCGAATTCATGCCGCTGGATGCCGACAACGCCTGGGAACGCGATCGCGTACTCTTCGCCGCGGAAATCCGCGAACATCTCGAAACGGAATTTGGACCACTGGTTCCCCTGGTCCGAACCGACCCGACCGCACCGGCCAGCCAGTACGAATTCGCCGACGGAATCGGACGCATTGGCCTGATCGCCTCGGTCAGCGAACCCTTCTGCAGTAACTGCAACCGGTTCCGATTGACCGCCGACGGAAAACTCCGCAATTGCCTGTTCAGTCTTCAGGAAACGGACGTCAAGGAACTGCTGCGTGGAGGCGACGAGAGTGACAGAGACTCGCGAATTGTCGAAGCGATTGCTGCCTCGATTCATGCCAAAACCCAAGGACACGAAATCAACTCCGATCACTTTGTCCAACCCGATCGACCGATGTACTCGATCGGAGGCTGATCACCCCACACCCACACCGCCCGCCCCATACCCCTCTCGGCTCGCTGTCACCCCAGAACCCGGATCCCGCCCGTGCCCCGCATTTATCTCGACAACGCGGCCACGAGCTTTCCGAAGCCCGAGTCGGTCTACGCTGCAATGGACCACTTCAACCGATCGCTGGGCGCGGCGGCCGGACGTGGCGGGTCCCGAACGGCGGTCGAAGTCGACTCGGTACTGCGGACGTGCCGCAAGCGGGCGGCTGATCTGTTGGGTGCCGAATCGCCCGAACGAGTGGCTTGGGCCTTCAACGCCACCGACGCTCTCAACATCGCTCTACACGGACTGCTCGAATCCAGCGATCACGTCGTCACCACCGCCGCCGAACACAACTCGGTGCTCCGACCACTTGGCGAACTCGTGGACCGACGCGGAATCGAATTGACAGTCGTCGATGTCGATTCCGCCGGTCGAGTGGATCCCGCGTTGGTCCAAGACGCCCTGAGACCCACCACACGACTGGTGGCGGTCCAGCATGCCTCGAATGTGACCGGCGTCGTGCAGGCGATCGACGACATCGGCAGCATCGCCCACAATGCCAACGCGCTGATGCTTGTCGACGCGGCACAGACGGCCGGTCACCTGCCCATCAACCTCGCCGATTGGCCGGTCGACCTGCTGGCCTGTGCCGGCCACAAGGGACTGCTGGGGCCCTTGGGCACCGGCCTGCTGTATGTCCGGCCCGGCGTTGACGAGCAGCTCCGAGGCCTCCGGCAGGGTGGTACGGGGTCAGACAGCCAGCGGGACCGCCAACCCGAAGCCATGCCCGACCGACTCGAAGCCGGCAACGCCAATGCCACTGGCCTGTTTGGCCTCGAAGCCGGGTTGGCTTGGATCGAGGAACGCTCAGTCGAAACGATTGCGGCGGCCGAAGCGTCGCTGACCGAAAGACTGATCGCGGGGCTCGATCCGCTCCCAAACATCTCACTGATCGGACCTCCGCCAGGAAGTCACACCGTCGCAGTTGTCAGCTTGGTCTCCGACACACTCGAACCGCACGTCCTGGCCACTGTGCTCGACGAATCGTTCGGGATCCAGGTCCGGGCCGGATTGCACTGTGCTCCTGGTGTCCACCGTGCCGCCGGAACCCTAGCAAGTGGCGGCACCGTGCGACTCAGCATCGGCCCCTTCACCACCGCTGACGACATCGACGCCGCCTGCGAAGCGATCGCAGCTGTCACCTCGAACTAGGCCGCGTCCTCCAATGGCAGCAGCTTCGGTACCGGGATCGTCACCCCTGTGATCGCTCGATGACGAGACAACAGCGTGTCGGCGCGGTGCTCCAGGAACCGGCAGGCCTGCGGAACCGGTGACGTCGCCAGATACAGCTCGCACAACCGCTCGGACTCGGCGTCGAACCAATCGGCTCGAGAAGAATGGATGTGATAGCGACCGGAAAAACGACGATGGTCGCCGTCGAATTTCGGACCGACATGGTACAACTCGTGGAAGACCGTCACCAACTTCTCGCGATACGTCAGTTCGAGAAACCGAGGCAGGCAGAATGTGAGGATGTAGAGACGCTCGCGGCCGTCGACAACCAACGGTTCGATCACAAAACGACGCCCTCGACGCAAACTCACTCGAGCACCACCCTCGAATCGCAACGGCGTCAACTTCGCCCACAAACCCGCCCGACCACGACGACGCGATCGAGTCATCCCAACCACCACATCGTCCATCGCGACATGAGACAACTCGGGGACGCGTGATGTGATGTCGTCGCACAACCGACCCATCGCAACACAAAAATCGAATTCGATCGCGTCGCCAGACGCAGACTGGCTCGAATCGGCCGAAACACCCATCAGCCGAATTCGACGAGGTGACGGACTACGAATCGTCCGAGGCTTCGCCATCCGCCTCAGTCTCAGTCTCGACAGCAGCCTCATCCCCCGAATCTCCCGCGTCCGCCACAGTGTCTTCAGACTCGGTATCACCCTCAGACGACTCGTCCGAAGCGTCATCCTCAGACGACTCGTCCGATTCCACCTCAACCGTCTCTTCGTCCTCAACCGCCAGGCTCGACTCTCGCTTCTCGACCTTGTCATCGTCTCCGACAAACTCGATCAACGCCTGTCGACCGGCATCGCCCAGTCGCACGGTGGCCAGCTTGAGGATTCGGGTGTACCCACCGGGCCGATCGGCGAAGCGGTCGGCGAGTTCTTCGAAGAGAATGGTGACTGCAAGTTTGTCACGGAGCATCGAAAAGGCCCTGCGTCGGCAGGCCACGGCAGGTGCGAGTGCCGTGTGCCACGGCGCGTACTCATCCGACTCACGGAACTGCTTCCACTCGCTGCGTCCTTCGGGGTGGCCCACCTTGGCGGGCACATCCGACTTAATCTCCGCAGCCGCCAACTCGTGCTGACGCCCCTTCTTGGCCAGGGTCACCAGTTTTTCGACGAACGGTCGCAGTTCCTTGGCCTTGGGCAACGTGGTCACAATCCGACCGGCAATCTTGGCCCGGGTCGGATCATCCTCGTCCTGGTCCAGCGTGCGAATCAGGCTGCACGCCATATTTCTCAACATAGCACGGCGGTGAGACGGACTGCGGCCCAGCTTGCGGCCTCGGATTCTGTGTCGCATCGGTCTGTCTTCGCCCTATTGGTGTCTCTGGTTGTATCTCTGGGTGCGTTCGTCTCGTGTACGAGATCAGGACGGTGACGAGTTGGCCACCTTCATGCCCAGCCGCAGGTTCAACGATTCGAGTCGTTCCTGGACCTCATCCAAAGTCGTTTCGCCAAAGTTCCTCACAGTCAGCAACTCGTCCTCCGACCTCCCCACAAGATCCCGCACCGTGGTGATGCCTTCGGACTCGAGGCAGTTGGTGGCTCGAACCGAGAGATTCAATTCGGCGAGGCTTCTGTTGAGAGTTTCTTCGAGTTCCAGATCGACGGGTCCGTAGCCGATCTGATCGGCCATCCCCTGCAAGGCGGTGTCGGGAGACACTTCGGGGCCCGGTTCGCGGTAAGTGATGAACGGGTTGAGATGCTTTCGGAGAATCTTGGCGGCTTCGACGAGTGCCATTTCCGGAGTCACCACTCCGTTGGTCCAGATCTCCAGCAGCAGCCGATCGTAGTTGGTCCGCTGCCCAACCCGAGTTTCCTCGATCTTGTACCTCACTCGAATCACAGGCGAGAAGGTGGCATCGAGCGGAATGACTCCGACCTCGGAGCCGAATTCTTCATGATCATCGGCAGGAATGTAACCCCGCCCGTTCTCGACAGTCAACTCGACATGAAACGGCACGTCGTCGGTCAGAGTCGCGATCACCAGGTCTTTGTTGACCACCTCGACCACACCATCTGTCTCAACATCCGCTCCGGTGACAACACCGGCCGTGTCCTTTGCGATGCGGATCGTCTTGGGCGTCGGGCTCTGGTTGTCGACAACCAGCGACTTGAAATTCAGACAGATGTCCGTGACATCCTCGACCACACCGGGGATCGTCGTGAACTCGTGCTGAGCCCCGCTAATCCGAGCCTCTGTGACAGCGCTGCCCTCAAGACTCGAGAGCAGAATCCGCCTCAGGCTGTTGCCGACTGTTGTCCCGAATCCCCGTTCAAAGGGTTCGACAACGAACAGTCCGTAAGTGTCAGTCAGTGTTTCCTGATCGGGCATCACCCGGCTGGGCAATTCCAATCCACGCCAACGAATCCGCATCGTGGCCCATCTCCTGTCGCTTCCAGTCGCTGTCCGAGTCGCAAGTCCCGCGTCGATCTTATCCGGGGTGAGCCCGGTCCCGACACGATGTCACGCTCCCAAATTATACACGTCGCTTCTTTGGAGGGCGGCACCCGTTATGAGGCAACGGAGTGACATCCTCGATCACCTTGATCGTAATCCCGGCTGCCTGCAACCCCGTGATCGCACTCTCGCGACCAGACCCCGGCCCCTTGACCCGGATCTCCATTTCACGCACACCCATCTTCGCAGCACGCTCAGCACAGGTCTCGGCCGCACGTTGAGCGGCAAACGGAGTACTCTTACGACTCCCCTTGAAACCGCTCGTGCCAGCCGTCGCCCAGCACAGCACGTCGCCGTTGGGATCGGTGATGGTCACGATTGTATTGTTGAACGTCGCCTTGATGTGAGCGATCGCTCGAGTCACATTGCGTCGAACCTTCCGACGTTTGACTTTTGCCACGGTCTCTCCCTCTTTTATCATGCCTCCGACTACGCCCCACTTCGAGGAGCCCAGCCGGTCATTTCTGTTCGTCCCAATCGATCCCGGTGACCTGCCGACTAACGAATGTCCTTGACACCCTTCTTGCCCGCCACCGTCTTCTTGACACCCTTGCGAGTCCTGGCGTTCGTCCGAGTCCGCTGGCCTCGCACCGGCAAGCCGCGGCGATGCCTGATACCCCGGTAACACCGGATGTCCCTCAGCCGTGACACCTCCTGCTGCACCTTCCGCCGCAGTGGCCCCTCGACCAGGATCTCCTTGTCAAGATGATTGCTGATCCGCACGACTTCGTCTTCACTCAACTCACCTGCCTTCGCCCGAGGATCCAGCCTCAGCCGGTGACAGATGTCCAAGGCCGTCGTGCGACCGATCCCCAGTAGATAGGTCAACGAGACGTAAAGCGCCTTGTCATTGGGTATGTCTACGCCCTGGATTCGCGGCATCGTCTCACTCTCGCCCCGGGATTTCCCATTCCGCAATCATCAATACTGCCAGCCTGTCGAACACTCTTCGCCCCCGGTACCGTTCCGGGATTTCGACAGAGACGCACTCAACCCTGCCGCTGCTTGTGCCTGGGGTTGGAGGAACAGATCACGTAGATCCGGCCCTTGCGCCGCACGACCTTGCAGTTCTCACAGATTCGCTTGACGCTCGAGCGCACCTTCATCGACATTGACCCTGTTATTCTGAAGCGTCGTCCAGACTGGATCTCGACCAGTATAGGGACCGCCAAGGGCTATAAACAAGTGTACGCCAAGCGAAAACTGACACCAACTCACAACTCGAGTCACTCCACCTACACCAACCAGGACTCTACCAACACCGCCCGGCCCGTTTCAGCTGCCGATCCGACACGGAGTCAGGATCTCGAGACCCTCGGACGTCACCGCCACGGTCTGCTCGAAATGCACCGTCGGGTGCCCGTCGATCGTCTCGAGTGTCCACCCTCCAGCCGCCAGTTTCAATCGACCGTCTCCGGTTGTGACCACCGGCTCGACAGCCAGAACCAGTCCATCGACAACATCAAAATCCGACTCGCCACGTCGCCTCCAACCCGCCACCGGATCCTCGTGTAAGTCCCGCCCGATCCCATGCCCGGCCGGGCCCTCGATTAACCGCAACTGCAACCGGTCCACTTCCTCGTGGACCCGCCGCACAACATCCAACCACCGCCCACCCACTCCCAACACCTCCAACGCCACCCCAAACGCCCGACGACCTCCCGACAACAACTCCTCGGCATCCGCCGCAAGACGCCCCACCCCCACGCTGGTTGCCGAGTCGGCACACCAGCCCTCGAATCGGCAACCGGTGTCGATGGTCAACAAGTCGCCGACTTGCAGCACGCGGTCACCAGGGATGCCATGCAATGCCTGCTGATTGACCGAAACGCAACTGGCCGCCGGAAATGGCGTCCCCCCGACTACTGAGGCTGCTCCGCGAAAGATCGCTTCAGCACCCGCCGATCGGTACAGGTCCGAAACAACCTCGTCCAGCCGGCCGGTCGTCACTCCCGGCTGAGCCAGATCGACGGCGGCTTCGAGTGCCGCGGAAACGATCTGGCCGGCTCGGCCGATCGCGGCAATCTCGCTGGCACTCCTGAGACTCATCACCGGAAGCTTCTCCCGGCACAACTGAGAATCAGGATTCCCCCTCGAGCAGCCCCGGGTAATTCCTCATCACCAGATGACTGTCGATCTTCTGGACCAGGTCCAGCGCAACCGAGACGACAATCAGCAGCCCGGTGCCACCATAAAAACTGGCAATCAAGAAAGGGATCCCCATAGCCGTGGCAATGATCGTGGGAATGATCGCCACCAACGCCAGAAAGGCCGCCCCCACATACGTGATTCGCACCATGACCTGCTCGAGAAACGCGGCAGTTCGCTCGCCAGGTCGATACCCTGGCACGAAACTGCCGTAGTCCTTCAGGTTACTCGCCATGTCCCGCGGATTGAACGTCACCGCCGTCCAGAAGTAACAGAAGAAGTAGATCAGGCCAATATAACTGATGTTGTAGACAAACCCGCGTCCGCTGGAACCGAATGCGTCGGCCAACGGCCCCCAGATCCTCGGGCCGAAGTGCTGGTGCAACTGCTGAAACAGAAACATCGGGATCATCAACAGACTCGAGGCAAAGATGATCGGCATCACACCTGCCTGGTTGACTCGCAATGGCAAACTCTGACGCTGTCCACCGTGCACCCGGCGACCACGGACATGCTTGGCACTCTGGATCGGGATCCTGCGCTGCCCTTGAGTGATCATGATCACCCAGAAGACCACCGCCACAAAGATCACTCCCAGCAACAACAACTTCTCGATCCCCGAATCGGTCCCCAACCCGACTCCATCGTCAAACGCCGGTCGCAGCAATTCGGCTCCCGCCTGAGGCATCCTCGCCAGAATCCCGGCCATGATCAGCAGGCTGATGCCGTTACCGATCCCGTAGGCGTCGATCTGTTCACCAATCCACATCAAAAACACCGTCCCGGCCGTCATGGTGATCGTGCCAACCATGTGCCAAGCAAACGTGTCGTAACCGTCCAGAATCAGCCCGCCACCACCAAGCACTCCGCCCGAAAGAGCCCGAATCCAGAAATAACTCTGGAATAGACAAATCACCACCGTCGCCCGACGAGTCCACTCATTGATTTTCTTCCGACCCGCCTCGCCTTCCTTCTGCAGTTCCTGCAGTCGAGGTACGACGCTTCCCAGCAGTTGGAAGATGATCGACGCGGAGATATAGGGCATGATGCCCAGGCCGAAAATCGTGCTGTTGCCGATATTCGATGCCGAAAACAGGGCCACGACCTGCATGATCTGGCCAATGCCCTGGTTGGTCTGCATGTTCTGCAGACTCTCCTGCAGGACCTGCTGATTAATGAACGGCAATGGGATCCAGAATCCCATGCGGTAGATCCCTAACAGCGCGATCGTAAGAAAGATCTTACGCCGCAATTCCGGAATCTTGAAGACGGTCATCGCCCTAGCGATCATCGCAGCTGACTCACCAACATCACTCGGACAGTCCCTTGCCGGCCAGTCATCCAGAGACCCACTCGACCCGCCTCGTTTCCTTCAGCCTGCTCCAGCAGCCTGCTCATTGATTCCCGGCCAATCATTCGGCTCCAACCACCTGGACGGTTCCACCAGCCGCCTCGATCTTTTCGATCGCCGACTTCGAAAACCGATCCGCCACAACGGTCAGAGCCGTCTTGAGTTCACCTTGACCGAGGATCTTGAGCAGATCGAATCGTCCCTTGGCCAACCCCTTGGTCAGCAGCGACTTCCGATCCACCGTGTCCCCCTTGTCGAAGATCTCCTCGAGCGTGGCGACGTTGAGTATCGTTACAACATCGGCGAAGGCCTTGTTGTTGAAACCCCGCTTGGCCACGCGGCGAAACAACGGCATCTGTCCGCCCTGAAAACCGCGACGACGCGACGCTCCAGCACGGCTGCCGTAGCCGTTGTGGCCGCGACCAGACGTCTTACCATGGCCCGAACCGGGACCACGGCCGACACGCTTACGTTGTTTATGTTTGTTGATACCGCGGTGGACGTCATCGAGAATCACGAGATTTCTACTCCCCGTAGCTCCGCAACCGTTTCACGGGTTCGCAGCCGCTTGAGGCCTTCAAAGGTCGCCTTGACCAGGTTGATCGGATTGTTCGAGCCACGGCTCTTGGTCAGGATGTCGGCGACGCCGAGCGAATCGACGACCGACCGCACGGTCTCTCCGGCAATGATGCCGGTTCCCGGACTGGCCGGCAAGAGCAGCACCTTGGCGGCGCCAAAGCGGCCGATCACTTGGTGAGGAATCGTCTTTCCGACCAGCGGCACGGTGATCATGTTCCGGTCCGCGTTCTTGACAGCCTTCTCGACCGCCATCGGGACCTCGGTCGCTTTCCCGTATCCCCAGCCAACTCGGCCGTTCTTGTCGCCGACGACCACCAGAGCCGAAAAGCTGAACCGACGGCCTCCCTTGACGACGCACGAACAGCGACGAATCTGCACGACCTGCTCGGGACCCTCGGCACGACGCTCGCGACCACCACGGCCACGACCACGACCACCACCAGGTCCACCAGGCCCACCAGTTCCACCACCGCGCCCCCGGCCTCCGCCAGAACCGCCACCGCCGCCCGGTCCACCACTGGGACCGCCGCCTGCTCTACCAGTTGACACGATTCTCTGCTCCCAGACCCCTTCCGGTTCCTACCGGTCGGTGGCCTCACCCCGTTGTTTGTCCTGTTAGAAACTCAACCCCGCCTCACGTGCTGCATCCGCCAAGGTCGCCACTCGACCATGATAACCAAATCGGCCACGGTCAAACGTGACCTCCTTGACTCCCGCCTCAATCGCCCGCTCGGCCACTCGCTGTCCCACCAATGCGGCCGCCTGGCAGTTCCCGCCCGGCCCGTCGCCCTCGGTCGTGCTCGCTGCAGCCAATGTCCGCCCCGATTCGTCGTCGATCACCTGAGCGTAAATGTGCTTGTTGCTGCGGTACACACTCAACCTCAGGCGCCCATTACGATCCCGACGCACACGGTTGTGCACTCGGAAACCTCGTCGTCGACGACCGATAGTAATTCGTTTGCTTGCTTTCATGACTCTTCAATCAATCTTCGAAAATCGCAGAGAACCCGCCCTGGACTCCTACCCGATTAGCCTCCGGCACTCGCAAATGCCTTGCCCTGCTTCCTGCGTACGTACTCGTCACGATATCGGATCCCCTTGCCCTTATACGGCTCCGGAGGCCGCACGGCACGGATGTTGGCGGCAAACTGGCCCACCGCCTGCTTGTCGCAACCACTGACCTTGACCAATGTCGAACTCGGCAGTTCGCACGAAATACCAGACGGTAACGACAACTTCACCATGTGAGCAAAACCCACACTCAGATTCAGAATATCACCGTCCAAGACCGCCTGGTAACCCACTCCGTGAATCTCCAACTGCTTCTCGAATGGAGTCACGACGCCGGCGACCATGTTGTCGATCAAGCTGCGAGTCAACCCATGCAGCGAACGGTTGGCTCGGGAATCGTCCGGTCGAGTCACCCGCAACTGCTTCGGATCCTCATCCACCAACACGTCCAACGCCGGATGATGATCCAAGGACAACTCGCCCTTGGGCCCCTGAACCCGGACCACCGTTCCAGTCACCGTGACCTCAACACCCGAAAGAATCGGGATCGGCTGTTTTCCAATTCGAGACATCTCAGAAGCCTTGGGTCGCGTGGGACAGAAACGCTGGGACAAACAAGAGTGAATTCGACCGGTGTGTTTGGTGGTTGTGGACTAGTTTACCAGATCTCGCAGAGCACTTCGCCACCGATGCTCTTCGACTTAGCCTCGCGGTTGCTCAAGACGCCCTGACTGGTCGAAATGACCGAGATCCCCAGCCCCTGCAGCACCTCGCCGCAGGCGCTACTACGAGCATACACCCGCCGGCCGGGCTTGCTGACTCGCTGGATCGACTGGATCACGTCCTCGCCGTTGGGGCCGTACTTGAGATTGAGGCGAAGGAGATTCTGAGGTTCCTGCTCGACAACTTCGAATTCCCAAATGTACCCCTCACGTTTGAGCACCTCGGCAATCCCCTGCTTGACGCGAGAGGTGGGAATTTCGACATGAGCCCGCTCGATCCGCAGTGCGTTGCGGATGCGAGTGAGCATGTCGGCGATCGGGTCGGTCATCATGGTCTGTATCTCTTGGCGGTTCCGGTCAAAGCCGGCTGTATTTTCTTGAACCCGTTATTCTGTTCGAACAGGTTGCAGTGGTCCATGAGGAAAGGAAACATCGTTTACCAACTGGCCTTGCGGGCTCCGGGGATCAGCCCATCCAGACAGAGGTCGCGGAAACAGATTCGGCAGATCTTGAACTTTCGGTACACCGCACGGGGCCGTCCACACAGCTGGCAGCGACGTTCCCCGCGGCTACTGAATTTCGGCTTTCGGTTTGCCTTCTCGATCTTGGCCTTGCTCGCCATCAGTCCTCGTCCTCTTTCTGAAACGGCATCCCCAATTCCCTCAGCAGTTCGCGTCCCGCGTCATTCGTCTCGGCACTGGTCACCAGGGTGATGTTCATACCCTGCGTGTGGTGGACACTGTCCGGGTTGATCTCGGGAAACACCATCTGTTCGGTCAATCCCAACGAATAATTGCCGCGACCGTCGAAACTCTGCGGGTTCAATCCCCGGAAGTCACGCACGCGAGGCAGGACCAGAACGATCAGGCGTTCGAGAAACTCCCACATCCGCTGACGCCTCAAAGTCACACGGCAGCCGATCGGCATGCCTTCGCGAAGCTTGAAGGCGGCGACGCTGCGACGGGCTCTTGTGATCTGAGGCTTCTGTCCCGAAAGGGTGGTCAGATGCCCGACGGCCTCGTCCAGCCGCTTGTTGTCCACGATCGCCTCGCCGACCCCCATGCTGATGTTGATTTTTTCCAGACGAGGCACCGCCAGATCATTCGACACCTCCAGGCGGTCTCTGAGCGCCGGAATCACCTCGTCTCGGTACTTGTCCTGCAACCGGGTCATCTGCTTAAGTGCTTTCGGTGTTGCTTGAAGCGGCCGTCGGTCGGCCGCCGAATCAATCGGAGACTAAAAACTTGTGTCGGTTACCCTGCTGTCGTCTGCTGATCGGAACCACTCGCGATCCCGCTCCTGTCTGTTTCTGTTCGTTCAACCCGTAACGCTCGCCTGGCGAGACGCCTTGGGAGCACCAATCATGCCCACTTCGGCCTCGCACTTCTTGCAATAACGGACCTTAGCACCGTCTTCGCGAAATCGCACTCCCAGCCGAACGCCCTGATCACACTGGCCACAGTAGAAGAGCACATTGGAACTGTCAATTGGCAGGTCGATCTCCAATTGCCCCCCTTGAGGACTCCGGGGATGCCCACGACGGACGTGTTTCTTGACCTGATGCACGCCCTCGACACGAACCTTCCGGCCCCCACCGACCACCTGCACAACGCGGCGTGGAGTGGGACTCTTGTCCTCACCACTGATCACCACCACCAGATCTCCCGATCGGATCTTCATCGTTCACACTACCTCACTGGCCAGGCTGACGATCTTCATGAATCGCCGTTCCCGGAGTTCTCTTGCTACGGCGCCAAAGATCCGAGTGCCCCTGGGGTTCTGGTCTTCATCAAGCAGCACGATCGCGTTGCTATCAAACCGGACATAACTACCGTCGGCTCGTCGAGTGGCCTGCCGACAACGGACAATCACTCCGCGCTCGACACTCCCCTTGCGAACCTGACTTCCCGGCAGAGACTTCTGAATGCTGACGACGACAATATCGCCCAAGCCTGCCGTTCGGCGGCTCGAGCCACCCAGCACCTTGATACACCGTGCGATCTTGGCGCCGGAATTGTCGGCGACGTCAAGCTTGGTCTGCATCTGAATCATGGTTTCTTCCGTTCCGAGCGACGATCGTCCCGTCGCCCATTCCTCTCTGGCTTCTCTCGCCCTGACCGCCCTAACCAATCGCTTCCGTCGTACTTTCGACCACTCGCACCAGGTCCCATCGCTTGGTCTTCGACCGGGGCCGGCACTCGATGATCTCAACCACGTCGCCCTCGTGCGCCACGTTGCCCTCATCATGCACATGACAGACCGTCCGCCCGCGAACGATCTTCCCGTACATCCCATGTCGATAACGACGCTCGATCTCGACCCGCAGCGTCTTGTCGCCCTTGTCGCTGGTCACGACTCCGGTGAGTCTCTTTTTCATGGCCTGCTGTCTCGTTCTCTTCTGGTGACCCCGGCCGATTCGGATCGGGGGAATTTTGTCAATTGTCAATGTCGCTTCAGGATTCCTCGGTCACCGATTCGGTCGCCGCTTCCGCCACCTCAGCCGCTTCCGACTCCAACACCACCGCCGCCAACTCCTGCTCACGCTGGATCGTCTTGATCCGGGCGATGTCGCGTCTGAGTTTGCGGAGATTGCTGGGTGCATCAAGTCGTTCGGTCGCCGCCTGCACCGTCAGCCGGAACAACTCCTCGATCAGTTGCCTCAGTTCATGAGTCAACTGCTCGTCGCTCATCTGTCGGTATTCGGACGCCTTGGTCATCGTCGGTTCGCCGTGTGTCAGTGTCGTCGTTAGTGCCGGATCAAGATCCGGTCAGAAGTCTTGCTGAAGTGTCGGGGGCCAAAATCCTAGACGATAGGCTGTCGGCCTAGCAGGCGGACTCGGACAGGCAGCTTGTAGGCAACCCGAGCGAAACAGTCCTGAGCAGCTTCCTTGGAGATTCCCTTGACTTCAAATAGTACGGTGCCGGGCTTGACGACTGCGACCCAGTGATCCGGTTCGCCCTTGCCCTTTCCCATTCGAGTTTCCAGAGGACGTGCGGTGACGGGCTTGTCCGGGAAGATCCGGATGTACAGCTTCCCCTCACCACGAATGTACTGCATCACAGCAATCCGACACGCCTCGATCGTCGCCGCCCGGACGTGACCAGGCTCAAGTGACTGGAGTCCCCAGTCACCAAAAGCCACGGTGTTGCCCCGTGTGGCGTTACCTTTTATGCGTCTTCTTTGGCTTTTGCGGTGCTTCACCCGCTTGGGCATTAGCGCCATCGCCAGACTCCTCGCTCGTGTAAGTTCCTCGATTGATCCAGACCTTCACCCCAATAATCCCCTGGGCAGTCCGAGCCTCGTGGAAACCGTAGTCAATGTGTTGTTGTAGAGTGGATAGCGGAATCGAGCCGCGGCTGGCTTTTTCGGTTCGAGACATTTCGGCACCGCCGAGTCGCCCCGAAACCTGAACCTTGACGCCGTAGACTCCCGCTTCCATCACCTGATCCAATGTCCTCTTCACCGCGCGTCGAAAACTGCCGCGTTTCTCCAATTGAGACGCCACATCCTGAGCCACCAAAACCGCATTCCGCTGGGGATCGTTGATCTCGACAATCTTCAATTCCATCCGCCGGCCGGTCAGCTTCTCGAGATCCGCCTCAAGACGCTCGACCTCCTGCCCCTTGCGACCAATGATAATCCCTGGCCGCGCACTGTGCAGGTGGACGGTCACAAAATCCCGAGTCCGCTCGATTTCGACCTTCGCAATCAAGGCAAACTGGTACTTCTCCTTCACGTAGGCCCGGATCTTGTGGTCCTCGATCAACAGATCGCCGAACTCCCTCTTCGTGGCATACCAGCGACTGCGCCAGTCTTCGACGACACCCACTCGGAATCCGGTCGGTCGAACCTTTTGTCCCATTCGGTTGTCCTTTGCCTCGCATCGAGGCCGTCTGGTTTGTGTCGCGTGTTGACTGTTTGAGTAGTTGTCAGGCTGTCCGAGCCTTCAGTGCGTTGTGGTCGGGGTCCAGTGGCTCAACCCGCCTCAGGCACGTCGATCCCCACATGGATGTGACATTGTCGTTTACGGATCGTGAAGGCCATCCCGCGAGCCCGTGGTCGGATTCTCTTGACCATCGGACCGCCATCCACCTTCACCTCGGTGATCTTCAATCGTCCCACATGAGCTGTCTGCTCAGACGCGTTGGCCTGAGCACTGAGAATCACCTGTTCGAGCATCCTCGCTCCGCGGTTGGGCAGGTACCGCAAAGCGTCCAATGCGTTCTCGACCGTCTGGTTACGAACCAGATCAGCCAAGGGACGCACCTTGGTCGCCGAAATCCTGGCGTAACGGTGTGATGCCTTGACGAGGGCCATCGTGGCCATTCCTTAGTGTTGATGATGTCGTGTGAGTTGAGGTGTGTGATGGCTGCGGTGTATGTCTGTCGGGTTCGTTCTAACGGCCGCCACGAGCTCCGTGGCCACGGAAGGTTCGAGTCGGAGCGAACTCACCCAGCTTGTGACCGACCATATCCTCGGTCACGTACACGCTGATATGAGCTCGCCCGTTGTGAACCAGGAAGGTGTGACCGATGAATTCCGGCGGAATCGTACTCCGCCGTGCCCAGGTCCTGATCGGATCCTTGCGGTTTTCCAGATCGAGCTTCCCAATCTTCTTGAGCAGCTTCTCGTCAACGTAGGGGCCCTTCTTGAGTGACCGTCCCATTTCGTCGTTTCTCGCTTCGTGTCGTCTGTGGAAACGGCAGGAAATGCCACCGTACCGATTCGCGTTCAGATCTTCAGTTGTCCATACCGCCGTGACCGACGTCGCCGCACAATGGCTCGCGACGAAGCCTTCTTGCGGTTGCGGGTCGAGCCACCCTTGGCCAGTTTGCCAGTCGGGCTGCACGGGTGACGGCCACCCGAGTTGCGTCCTTCGCCACCACCCATCGGGTGAGCGACCGGGTTCATTGCGGTGCCGCGGACATGAGGCCTCCGCCCCATCCATCTCTTGCGACCCGCCTTACCTAACACGATCAGGCTGTGCTCGACATTACCAATCTGGCCGATCGTGGCACGGCAAGCCACCGGTAACCGACGAACTTCTCCAGATGGCAACGTGATCTGTGCCCACTTCTCTTCCCGAGCGTTGAGCACTCCGGCAGCACCAGCACTGCGACACAACTGGCCACCACGGCCTGGCTGCATCTCGATATTGTGAATCGTCGTCCCCAACGGGATCCTCGAAAGAGGCATGCAGTTGCCCACCTTCGGTTCCGCCGACGGACCACTCATCACCTGATCCCCCGCAACCATCCCCTCGGGAGCCAGGATGTATCGCTTTTCACCATCAGCGTAGTGCAACAACGCGATCCGAGCCGTCCGACACGGGTCGTACTCGATGAAGGCGACCTTCGCCGGGACGCCATCCTTGAGACGCTTGAAATCGATGATCCGGTACCGCTGCTTGTGGCCACCTCCGCGATGACGCGTCGTGATCTTACCCTGATTGTTCCGGCCACCAGTCTTCTTACGAGGCTTCGTCAAACGACGCTCAGGACGCCTATTCTGATCCGTCAACTCGGAAAAATCGCTCACCGTGGCACCACGACGGCCCGGAGTCGTTGGCTTGTATTTGCGAATGCCCATTGTCGCTGCCTCTGTATACTGCCCGGATCAAGCCAACTCCAAAGAGTCGAACAACGGTCCGGTAATAGATGTTTCTCGGAGTCTTGGTGTACGGTCGCTTCTGACTGAGAACTGGTCGCCTAGAAGAACGTAATGTGATCCTCGTGATGCAACTTGACGATCGCCTTCTTCCAACTCTTGGTGTGCCCAAGATGAGTCTTGTGTCGGCGAGGCTTGCCGTGTCGCTTCTGAGTCCTCACCGAAACCACGCGAACCTCAAACAATTGCTCGATCGCCGCACGGATCTGGTCCTTGGACGCCTGCTGATGCACTTCAAACGTATAGGCATTCAGCTCGTCATCCTGAGATTGCTCCATGCTCTTCTCGGTCACAACCGGTCGAAGCACCACCTGGTAGGGCTCGAGATCCAAGCCGCGCCGGCGACTGGACGTGTCCGAAGTGTTCGTGGTGGATTGTTTCATCTTCTACTTCCCCGGCCGACTCAGACGGCCTCCTCCGCATCAGTCGCATCAGTCGCATCAGTCGCATCACCCACGGCAACCGGCACGGACTTGGGCGGCCCTTCACGGAGCAAATCGACTGTCTCGGTAGTCAGCACCAACTGCTTCTGATGGAGCAGTTTATAAGCATTCAGTTCGGCGGCCGGCGACACCCAGAGACTGGAGATGTTCCGAGCGGCCCGCCAGATGTCGTCATCGTGAGCCGAGATTACCAGCAGACCGGAGGTTGCCTCGAGCCCG
>CAVOEV010000001.1:0-66235 GCA_963694825.1 Planctomycetota bacterium | reverse complement strand
GAACTACCGTCGGAGGCTTCGTTCGAGCAGACGACTTTCGCAAACATCTGGCGCCGCCTCGATCCAATCGAGCCGACATGATCTATCTCAATATCAACCTCATTCCCGACCAACACCTCACCGATGTTCTCGCACACGAATACCGACATGTGCTCGCCTTCAGTCACCGCGATGCTCTTGGACACGACTCCGAACACGATTGGATCAACGAAGCACTCGCTCACCTCGCTGAACACGGTTCCACCAACATCTCGCACCGGGTTCGCACCTACCTCGAACAACCCTCACGCTATCCACTCGTCGTGCCCGACTACTACCGGGCCGGACTGTGGAGATGCGATGGCGTCCGAGGTGCGACGTTCCTGTTCCTCGACTGGTGCCGACAACAACACGGCGAACAACTCGTCAGAGAAATGCTCACCTCCCCTAACACCGGGATCCGCAACCTCGTGGTCGCGACGCGTACTCCGTTTGCTCGACTGTTTCGAAACTGGAGCGTCGGAATGCTGTACAACAGGACGCCCTACCAAGACACCAACCCGGCCGTCCGGACTTGGGACGGCGGCCAAAGGCTGGACATCCAGCTGGCGACGACTGCTACCTGCTACCTCGCACCCGCCCGGATCCCGCCAGGTGCCATGATCCGGATCCAAGCACCGACCCAAGCCCGACTGCAGGTCACCGTCGCACTCCGTTCGCCCGTCGAACTCGCTTCTCCTACGGAAGCGATTCCTCGCCCGAGTACTTCAGACGTTCCTTGAACAACTGAGTCAACCGGCGGATCGGGTACATCTGCACGACCTTGCCCTTGTAGGTCACGCGCCCCTGGCTGTCGCGATCAATGTGCTCCTGGATCTCGGTCGTCGCCAAACCGGCGTACAGAGCGCCGAATGTCTCGGGGTCGACACCACGCCCCTTCTCGAGGTCGCTCTTCACGTCCAATCCGCCAACACTGACGGCGAACAGGTTCAGTCCACGCGTCGCACTTTGGTAACGACCCTCTCGCTTCAACGACGCCGCGGCCGTCTTCATCGTGTCGAAACTGCTCGTGATCTTCTCAACGGAATCCTCCGATGGCCCCTGGGCAGCCGCTGCACCCTGTGCCGAAAGGTCCGCTGGAGCCAACAGGCCGATGCTGCCAGCCACGTATCCGGCAGCCAACACGGTCATCACCAACAAGCTCGTTCCAATTCGTTGCATCTGCTCGTCTCCCAGTCGGTTTCCAGCCCGCCACAGGCTCGGGCGTCCCAAACAATCGTCTCAGCCGGTTCCTGACACCGCAAGTGCGGCCTGATGACTCATGCCGCTTCCTGGTCCACCGTCTTCGGACCGACCGGTCGCAACACCTCGCCGCGTACCCGTCCCGATGCCACCGACTGCTCGCCTCGTGACGCCGTCCGATTGAACAACGAACCGGAAATCAACATCACACCCAACGAACCAACCATCGCTGCCAGGCACCCGATCACCGCAATCTCGTTGTCCGTCGCTCCGTTCAGGTAGTCCATCATCAGGTCGTCTCCATCCAGCCCCGGGGATCGATCTTCAGAGTGCTTCTTACCAGGCAGTCGAAACACCATGACGAGCGGCACACCCGATCCCGTCTCTTCGGGTTTCGGACATTCCCGAGCCAACTCTCCATACCTCTTTCCGAGAACCGGCTTCTATCGGATGGGACAGTTGTGACGCGGCACTCCAGACACTGGGGGCCGATCCACCTTGACCCGCTTCTGTCACCTGCCGTATACGAACCGGAATCCGGCCGTTTCTGCGGATAATCGCATCCCTCGAGCCCGATAACTGTGTCACTGCTCTACCGCCACATTCTCGGCCAGCTGCTGCGAGTCTTCCTTGGAGTGCTCGGCGTCCTGACCCTGCTGATGATCGTTGGCGGAGCGTTTCAGCAGGTCCGAGATCACGGGTTGGGTGTGTTTCAGACACTGCAGATTCTCCCGTACATCATCCCCAGCCTCTTGCCGTTTTCGATCCCGGTCGCCGTGCTGCTGACCGTTTGTATCGTCTATGGCCGAATGGCCGCCAACCAGGAAGTTACGGCAGCCAAAGCGGCCGGCATCCCCATCCTCACTATGCTCTGGCCCGCCCTCTTCCTCGGAGGCCTTCTCAGCGCCGGATCGCTGATGCTCACCGACCAGGCCATCCCCTGGTCCGTCGGCAATATCCGCAGCGTGGTCGCCATGGCCATGGAAGACATCGTGCTCGACATGCTCAAGACTCAGAACGAACTCGCCCTGCCGCAGGCCGGTATGTCGATCTCCGTCCGAGGTGTCTCGGGGCAGACACTGCAACGCCCAATCGTCAAGTTCACCTCGGCCGGTGGACACCCCGTCACCGCACAGGCGCGACAGGCCAGCCTCGAATTCGATTCCCAACAGGGACGAATACTCCTGAAACTCACCGATTGCCACCTCGATGTGCCCGGTCACGGGTCGATCTGGCTCGCCGAAGAGACACGGGCTCTGCCACTGCCCGGAGGCCTGAATCGCGCCAAGCCGAGACACATGAGTATCGATACGCTCGAACGACAACTCGCCGAACAGGAACGTCAACTCAAAGCAATCGACGAACACAAAGCCATCAAGGCCTGCTTCAACTTGACCACCGGGGACTTCCAGTCGTGGTCACTCGACAAGACCGCCGCACGACAAGTCAAAGACCTGCACTCGACTCATGCCAGACTGAGAACCGAACTGCACAGCCGGATAGCCTTCTCCAGCAGCTGTTTCTTCTTCGTCCTCGTCGGAGCCCCGCTGGCCATCACGCAGGCGAGACGACAAATCCTGACCAATTTCCTCATCTGCTTCCTTCCAATCATCCTGCTCTACTACCCGATCGTGATTCTCTGCATGAGCCAATCACGGGCCGGGGCGATCGACCCGGCCTGGGCCATGTGGATCGGCAACGGGATGCTGCTGGTCGCCGGCGGAGTGCTGTTTCGCCGCTGCTGCCGACACTGACAAGAACCCGGCTCAAAGAAAACCGCCGGCTCGTCAAGCTCAGACCAGGCTCGCAATCGCCTCGCCGTCCTCAATCATCGACACGGGTCGACCACCCGGATCGCTGAACTGGATCTGAGGATCGATGCCCAGTACGTGGAACACCGTGGCCATCAGGTCCTGAGGCGTGACTGGATCGCTCTTGGGCCGGTAGGCCTTGGTGTCGGACTCCCCAACCGCCTGGCCCATCCGCAATCCGCCACCCGAGAGAGCCAGCGTCGAAAGAGGTGCCCAGTGGTCACGTCCCCGATTACGATTAATCTTTGGAGTCCGACCAAATTCGCCGGTGATCACCAACAGGATCCGGTCCGACAAACCACGCTGACTCACGTCGTCCACGAATGTCGACACCGCGCGGTCGACAACCGGCCCGCGACTGTTCATCGCACCCTCGATGTTGCTGTGCATGTCCCATCCACCATACGACATCGTCACAAAACCACAGCCGGCTTCGCACAATCGTCGAGCCATCAACAGGCTGCTGCCCAGGCCACTACCGTACTTGGCGACCGTGCGAGGATCCTCTTGCTTCAGATCAAATGCTCGAGGCGCCTTGCCCAATACCAGGTTGAAGGCCTGCTGCTCGAAAGCGTTGAGTCCCTCGACGACGCCGTTGCGGTCTGCCGTGCGGCGTAAACGGTCCAGACCACTCAACAGGCCACGCCGGTCCTCGAGACGTTCGACCCGAGTCTGCAGATTCATGTTGTTGCGGGCCTCGCCACTGCTGCCAAACGGAGCGTACGGTGTGCCCAGAAAGGCCGGGCCGTCAGAAGCAATCCCACCAATCCGCACGTACGTCGGCATCCCCGTGTCCCGATGGTTCGGACCGCGGGACTTCGATGCGATCGATCCGATCGACGGCCGTGAAGGTAGGCCGCCGTTGTCGATGCCGCGGTTGTTGTAGCCGGTCATCACCCAGTGCGTCCCGCCACCATGACCACTGTTGCCATGATGAAAAGAGCGGACAAATGCCATCTTGTCGGCCACCTGGGCCATCTGCTGAAAATTGCCGCCCAGAGAAACGCCCGGGATCCGTGTCTGGACTGCACCCGTCACGCTGCGGTACTCGACCGGAGCCGTCATCTTCGGGTCGAATGTCTCGACATGTGTCGGACCGCCGCCCAGCCAGAGCCATACCACCGACGTCTGATTCGCAGATTGACCGCTGGCCGCCGCGACGGCACTGCGAGCCTGCATCAAACCGCCCAGACCCATCGCCCCCAAGCCGCCAACCCGCAGAAAGTCACGACGTGTCGTCCCGTCGCAGTCCCGGTAACGTCGATCCGTTGTCACTGTCAACATGATACATCTCCCTCAAAGACAGACCCGGTCCCACCACACTGCTCACTCAGTAGCCAACACATCTCGCCCAACGCGCAACAGCACTACAACTCCGTCGGCCGAAACTCTGTGCCATCGACCGAGTGGATCGTATCCAGAGACACTGTTCGAGTCAATATGTTGCATCGGGAGTCTCCGATGTGTCTGTTTCGCACTATCGGTCGCAGGCGCCAGAACGGATGAACGGTTTTCACTTTTCCCCAGGCCAACGCCGAGCATGCCGGGGAAAAGGACAATTGGCCGTTAAAAGGCCGCGCCCAGCACGGTCAACCCAACAGCAGGACGTACCGGCAGACGCTGGACTCCTGCAACTGACCAGAAGCCGATCATCCGACGGTTTCAGAGACCCACCACGAGACCTTATAATGCCCGCTCCTGTTGTTTCCCATTCTCTTGCCGACATCGAGTCACCAGGTCACATGAGTAATGCGGTGCCGACCGATCCGCCGCGAATCCGCATCGGTGCGGTCAATTACCTGAACTCCAAGCCATTGATAGAGGGTCTCGAGTCCGAGTTATCTCGAATGGCCCCTGGTGCCATCTTGGTGCTCGACTATCCCAGCCGCCTGGCCGACGATCTCGAGGCCGGTCGACTGGATGTGGCCCTGGTGCCATCGATCGAGTGTCTCCGTAATTCCAACTACGAAGTGGTCACCGACGCCTGCGTCGCCACTCATGGCCCGGTCCTCTCGGTCAAGCTCTACAGCCGTGTCCCAGTGAACTCGATCACAACCCTCGCTCTCGACGAGGGATCACGCACCAGTGCAGCTCTGGCCCGAATTCTCCTCGCCGAACAGTACGGCTTACACCCCGAACTCGAACCCTTACCGCTGGGTCGATCCGTCGATGCCAGCTCGGCCGACGCCGTGTTGCTGATTGGCGACCGCGCGATGCGTCCGTTGGACGAGTCCTTCATCGCGACCTGGGATCTGGGCGAAGTCTGGAGCCAATGGACCGGGTTGCCCTTCGTGTTCGCCGTCTGGGCCACTCGACGCGGTACACCACTCGGACGGGTCCCCGAAACACTCGCCACAGCCCGAGACCTCGGACTCGAACGTCTCGATCAAATCGCACAACGCGAATCGGACGCACTTGGCATCTCGAGTTCCGCAGCCGCCGACTACCTCAAGCACAACCTGCACTTCCACCTCGGAGCAGCCGAACGGTACGGGATGGAATTGTTCCAACGACTGGCCGTCGAACAGGGCCTCGCCTCCGACAACCTCGAACTGATCTTCCGCGACACCACTCTAACCGCACAGCCCATCCTGCATCCCGGTTAATTCTCACCGTCAATCCACGCCCAACCCCACCCACACAACAGAACAACCCCCTCGCCATGCCCCACCACGACCTGCTCGACAAAGCCGTTCTCGGCGAACGACTCACGCCCGCCGAAGGCCTCGAACTGCTCGAAACACACGACCTCGCCCTGTTGGGCCAGGCCGCCGATCGAGTCACTCGGCGGCTGCATCCCGAACCGTTTCGCACCTACAACATCGACCGGAACATCAACTACAGCAACGCCTGCACAGCGGTCTGTGACTTCTGTGCCTTCTATCGGCCAGCCAATCACTCCGAAATGTACGTCCTGGATACCGAAGAACTCCACGCCAAGATTCAGGAAACACTCGAACTGGGCGGTGACCAGATCCTGATGCAGGGCGGACTGCATCCGACTCTGCCGCTCGAATGGTACGAGGATATGCTCAAGGGGATTCGACAGAAGTTCCCAACCATCAATATCCACGCCTTCAGCCCGCCCGAAATTCACCACTTCTGCAAGATCAGCAAACTGCCGCTGGAAACCGTTCTCGATCGACTCAAACAGGCCGGCCTTGGCAGCTTGCCCGGTGGCGGTGGAGAAATCCTCGTCGACCGGGTTCGGAAACTGATCACTCGAGGAAAATGCCTGACCGACGATTGGCTCGAAGTGCACCGCGTCTGGCACTCACTCGGAGGACGCTCAACGGCGACCATGATGTTCGGACACGTCGAAACGCTCGCCGAGAGAATCGAACACCTCGAACGGATCCGCTCGCTGCAGGATGAAACCGGTGGCTTCACCGCCTTCATCTGCTGGACCATGCAGCCTCCCGCGACCCCACCCTGGTTCGGCAATCGCAGCGACGGCGTCGACATGTCCAAGATCCCCCCGGCCGGTGGGTTCGAATACCTCAAGACCCAAGCCCTCGCCAGACTCTATCTCGACAACATCACCAACATCCAATCGTCGTGGGTCACGCAGGGCGAAAAGATCGGCCAACTGGCACTCTCGTTCGGAGCCAACGACATGGGCAGCCTGATGATCGAAGAAAACGTCGTGGCCGAGGCGGGCACCGTCTATTTCCTGTCGTTGGAGACCATTCGTCGCTTGATCGAGGAATCCGGCTACATTCCACGCCAGCGGAACGTCTTTTACGAATACATCGACGATCCACCACTCGTCGATACCACCTCATGATCCGGGTTCGGGACCTCTCCAAGACCTTCCCCGATCTGCAGCAGGGCGAAGTCGTCGCTCTGGATTCCGTCAGTTTCGATGTCGCACCCGGTGAAATTTTCGGATTGCTCGGACCAAACGGAGCCGGAAAAACCACCTGCCTCAGACTACTCGCCACCATCCTCTCACCCACCGCCGGGACCGCATCGATCGACGGACACGATATCGTTCAGCACCCCGGACAGGTCAGATCCTGCATCGGGTTCCTCTCCGGAACCACCGGCCTCTACGACCGCATGACCGCCCGCGAAACGGTCGAGTACTTCGGGCGACTCCATGGACTCGATGAAGTTCGCCTGGCCAAGACCATCCACGACCTCTTCACAAAACTCTCGATCCACGAATTCGCCGACACACTCAATATCCGACTCTCGACCGGGATGAGACAAAAAGTCTCGATCGCTCGTGCCCTCGTCCACGACCCGCCAGTCCTGATCTTCGACGAGCCCACCAATGGCCTCGATGTGCTCGTCGCTCGAGCCGTACTCGATACCGTTGCACGACTCAGAGACCAGGGCAAATGCATCATCTACTCGACGCACATCATGAGCGAGGTCGAACGGCTGTGCGATCGACTGGCCATCATCCACCGGGGCAGCATCCTCGCTACAGGGACACAAGCCGACATCCTCGCCGAATCCAACCAACCCAACCTCGAGGAACACTTCTTCAGCATCGTCTCGCAGTTCGAACACGACAGGACTCCGGCCCAGTCGACAACCAACGACATAGAACACGATGACGGACCCGAAACCCGCTCATGACCGCCACACCTCGCCTCGATCTCCGCAAGATCCGAATCGTGTTCTTCCGAGAACTCCGGGACCAGATCCGCGATCGCCGCACACTGTTCATGGTGCTGGCCCTGCCCGTCCTGCTCTACCCCGCCTTGGGGATCGGCATGCTGCAGATGGCAGTCCTCTTCAACGAAAAGCCCCGAACCGTCGTCGTTCTCGGCTCCAATTCGCTGCCCGAACCCCAACTGATCCAAGGATCCGCCTTCGACTCACGATGGTTCGCCAACCCCGACGATGCACGAACACTCACTGTCGAAACCTCTGGATCAGCATCCAAACAAGCCGCCGACAACACCGACCCCGCACGGCGATTCGAAATCGCCCACAACGTACGCCGCCTCTACCAGCAACGACAACAACTGATCGACTCGACCCACGACACCCCACAACCCCAAACACCCGGCACCGCATCCCAACTGGCACGACTCAACGAATCCATCAACGCCATGCTCCGCGATGCGCACATCGATGTGCTCGTCGTCATCCCCGACGGCTTCCGAGATCGGCTCGAACAGGTCAACCGACAGATCGCGTCGATAACTCAAGGCCAGAACCAAGACCAGAACCAAGACCAGAACCAAGACCAGAACCAAGACCAGAACCAAGACCAGACCGACGCCGACTACCCCCGACCCGTGATCCTGGTCAACGGCGACGAGAAGTCGATGGTCGCTTCACGACGTGTCGAGCGAGTGTTCGAGGCCTGGGAGCAGGAACTGCTGCGACTCAGACTCGAAGCCGCCGGGCTGCCCACGTCGCTCCCCGCTCCCGTCGCGGCCACGGTCGTCCAGGTGGTTGGCGAAGCCCGGAAATCCGCTTTGGTCTGGAGCAAACTCTACCCGATCATCCTGGTCCTGATGACCGTCACCGGCGCCTTCTACCCCGCAGTCGATCTGGCCGCCGGCGAGAAGGAACGCGGGACCATGGAAACACTGTTGATCAGCCCCGTCCGACGCATCGAACTGGTCCTGGCCAAGTTCTTCACCGTACTCGTCTTCAGCCTCACCACTGCACTCCTGAACCTTGTCAGCCTCGGACTGACCGCCAGCTACATGTTCCAACTCGTCGCCCAGGTCAATCCCGACGCCGGGATCGCGGTTGTCGCCCCCTCGATCGCAGGCATGCTGTGGATCCTGGTCATGCTCGTCCCCCTCGCCGCTCTCTTTAGCGCACTCAGTCTCGCACTCGCCACCTTCGCCCGCAGCACGCGCGAAGGACAATACTACCTCTCGCCACTGATGATCGTCGTGATGCTGCTCGTGGCCATGACCGCCGCACCGGGAATCGACATCCAGCCGTTTCACTCGGTCCTCCCCGTCATCGGACCGGTTCTGCTGCTCAAACAACTGATGCTCGATCCCGACTCGGCCGAAACCCTCGCCTACCTGCCCGCAGTCCTCGCAGCCAGCTTTGCCTACGCCGGCCTGGCACTCTGGTGGGCCGTCGCACAGTTCCACAGCGAATCGGTGCTGTTTCGCGAAGCCGAACGCTTCGACCTGAGACTCTGGCTCAAACGACTCCGGACTCACAAACCCAACCTCCCCGGGCCCCCAGCCGCCTGGACCTGCTTGGGCATTGCCATGCTCGGACAACTGCTGCTGATGCAACCCCTGGGCAACTGGCTCGCTTCGCTCGACTCAAGCCAACAACCACGCGCCGCCATCTACGCACTGATCGCTCAGCAAGTCCTGCTGTTCCTGTTCCCCGCCTGGCTGCTCGCCTGCACCCTGCTCAAGGACGTCCGAGCCACTTTTCGACTGCGACAACCCACCATCGCTTCGCTCGCCCTCGCCACCACACTCGCCGTTGCACTCCACCCACTCGTCCACGAACTGATGAACCACCTCCAGTGGTTCTTCCCGCCAGGCTTGCCCGAAGGCAGTCGAGACTTCCTCGAAAAAATGCTCGGACCCGCTCAACCTGCATGGCTCGTGCTGCTCGCGATCGCGGTCACGCCGGCCGTCTGCGAAGAATTCCTTTTTCGAGGCTATGTGCTCTCGGCCTTCAACCGCCCCGGACGACACACACTCGCCGTCGTGATCTCGGCCGTCGCCTTCGGAGCCGTCCACATGATCCCCCAACAGGTGTTCTACGCCACACTGCTGGGACTCGTGCTCGGACTGCTGGCCATCCGGTCCCGAAGCATCTGGCCGGGACTCCTGTTCCACCTCACATTCAACGCCATCTCAGTCATCCAGGAACGCGTGACCGTTGCCGCAGGAGGCTCCGGATTGCACTACGACTGGCCCGTCCTTGTGCCAGCCGCACTGGTCGCACTGGCACTGCTCGTGAAACTCGGACGGACAACCACGCCTCCAGACACGTCCGCCAATGCGTCTGGGAGCCCAGCGTGAGTGAACCGGGCCGTTTCTCCGCCAGGCTGGTTGTCACCGGCGACGGACCGCCGATCCATAACGGAATCGTCGAAGTCGCCGACGGAATCATCACCGACATTTTTTCCGGCCCCGACAGCTCAGCCACCGACCTCGGCAATATCGTCCTGCTGCCCGGCCTGGTCAACGCCCACACACACCTCGAATTCTCGACAATCACCCAGCCACTCGCCGCCAACAACGGCATGGCTGCCTGGATTGGAGCTGTCACCGACAGCCGACGACAGCGAACCAGCCAACTCGACCCGATCCGCATCGGCCTCCAGGAACTCAACAAGGCCGGCACCGCAGCCGTGGGCGAAATCGCGACCGCCGACTGGAACTCAACCCGCCTGAAACCCGATGACCCCACCTGCGTCGTCTTTCGCGAAATCATCGCACTGCGACCCGACCGACACGAGCACGCCCTGGACACCGCCAGCAACTTCCTCGCCCAACCCGCAACACCCGGCTGCATCCGAGGACTCAGCCCGCATGCTCCCTACTCGGTGCACCCCAACCTCTACAACGACCTGATCCAACTCGCCGCCAGCCACGATGTCCCACTCGCCACGCACCTCGCCGAATCCCCTGATGAACTGCAACTGCTCGCCCACGGAAGCGGCCCGATGAGACAACGACTCGAGTCGCTCGGAGCGTGGCATGACTCGGCCATTCCCCATGCAACTCGCCCGCTCGACTACCTCGTCCCACTCGCCCCCTTGCAGCACCCACTGGTCATCCACGGCAACCTGCTCGATCACGACGAAATCAACTGGCTCGGGCAACACACTCATGTCGCCGTCGTCTTCTGCCCAAGAACTCACGCTCACTTTCGCCTCCCACCTCACCCCTGGCCACGTCTGCTCGAACAGGGCACACCGGTGGCACTGGGCACCGACAGTCGAGCCTCCAACCCCGACCTCTCGATCTGGAACGAGCTACAATTCCTCGCACGACATACCAACACCATCCCCGCCGACGAACTGCTGGCAATGGCCACCTCGACCCCCGCGGCAGCACTCGGAATCGAACACGACTGCGGTTCGCTCGCACCCGGAAAACAGGCGACCGCCATCGGCCTGCAACCCGACCCCAATACATCACTCACTCTCACATCCCTCCTCGAATGCGGTCGCATTGCCGGAGTCCTCCGTCGAGGCCGCTGGCAGGCCGCCTGAATTCCGATGACCATCCGTCCCCACGCCGACGCCGACGCCGACACCGACGCCAACTCCGGACATCCCGGCGACGAGCACAACAACAGCGACGCGCTGAGTACATTCCTGAGCGGACTCGAATTTGATCGAGGGGCGCCGCAGGCACTCAGACAGGCAGCCGCCCAACAGGACTCCGTCAGGTTTGTCCGCCTCTGGTTCGATCAACTGACTTGCCGAATCGACTCGAACAATCGCCAACTTCCTCGCAAGGCCTTTGAATGGATCGCCGTTCAACCCAACCTGTCAGCGGCCTGGCGAGCCGCGACGCGAACACAGACGGCGAACCAGCCGGCTCAAGGTCGGCCAACCATCGGTGGCCGAGACCCACATCGATCGCCCCTACCCTACCTCACACGACTCGAACCCGGCGCTTCGGATGGCGACCTGCTGGCCGCTCTCGCTCTACTTGGCCTGCCCACGCCACCACATCGAACCATCCAATGGCTCACCGCCTGGAAAAACGTCATTCAACTCACCGCCACCCGCTCGCTCTCCCCCGAACTCGCATTCACCACCGGCCTGCTGCTCGCACCACTCAAAGGTACCGCCAGGCTCAGACAAGACGGCCGTCGAGCACTCCAAGAAGAACTGCTCGAACGAACCGACACCGACGGTACACCGCACGCCGGAATCCTCGCAGACCTCCCCGAATGGCTCGGCTCCCTCGTTCGCTCTGAATACTGGGGACGACGACTGGCATCACCGACCTGGAACACGACTGCCAAGAAACGTTTCGACCGCCTGGTCGCATTGACCAACTCGCTCTACCGACACCCGAACCGACTGGCCCTCTCGAAACGGCCGACCCGAGGACTCCGCGAACTGCTCGATGAAGCCAACCGCCTCGCCACACACCCCAACCAACCAACCAGGACTCAGTCCGATTGGGCTCACGTCGCCATGCTCCAATGCGACACACCAACACGGACTCCGGCCCTGCTGGTCACCCACGACGGCCCCAAACCGGAACTCGACCTGTCCGTCGACGGCCGCTCACTGCTGCAGGACGCCTGGTCGATACGCGTCACCTGTGGTCACTCGGACTGGGTCCTGGACGATTGGACCTGTGTCTGCTGGCAAAGCGACGACGACGCCGACTACATCGAATTGCAGGCCGATGCGGGACAGGGACGGCGAGTCGACCGCCAGATCCTGCTCTCGCGATCAGAAGAACTGCTCGTGCTCGCCGACGTTGTCATCAACACGCCCGCATCTCCCGACACCGACCAGCCCGCCAACACAACACCACTCACCGTCCGCTCCAGCCTCGGACTCGCACACGGCGTCGTCGCCGGCCCCGCACGCACCGGCCGCCGAGACTGGAAAATCAAAGGAGTCGGCGGCGTGGCACGCATCCTCCCGCTGGCATTGCCCGACGACCCGCTGCTAGCCACCGGACGATCCAGCATCGACTGCCACGACAGGCGACTCGAATGGACACACGCCGGAACCGGACCCGCACTCTACCTGCCACTCGTCATCGACTTCTCCAAACACCGATCGCGAAGCCGACCCGAATGGAATCGCCTCACCGTGACCGAAAACCGACAGGTCGTATCGACACAACAGGCTGTCGGATTCCGAGCCCGACTCGGCGACTCGCAACTGGTCCTCTACCGCAGCCTCGCCCCCCCCCTCACACCGCGTTCCGTACTCGGACTCCACACTCAACACGAAACCGTGATCGGTCTGCTGGAATCCAACGGAGACTTCCGCGGACTGGTGATGGTCGAACCGACCGGTCGGGCACTTCCCACATCCTAAGATGACCGGCATAATGATTGGCCCCGGGTCAGTCCACCACGAGAGACCAACCGATGAGTGACACGTTTGCCACGCTCGAAGAACTTCAGCAAAACGACGGACCACAGGCAGCACTCGAGCAATTGGCTCGAGTGCTGACCGACGAAGCGAACTACCATCGGCTGTTCGACGTCCTGCTGATGCAGAAGAAACTCGAACTCCAGCTGCCTTTGGTGCGGCCCACCTCGTTCGACGATGTCCCCGACGACGACCGCAGCGGGTTCGAGACGCACTATGTCGAGTCCGCCCGAACTGTCGGTCGACTGCTGCTCGAAAAAGGACGCGTCGGTGATGCGTGGGTGTATTTCCAAACCATCCAGGAACCCGGCCCCGTCCGAGAAGCACTCGAACAGGTTGCTTCCGATGGCGAGGACTACGAGAAGACCGAAGAACTGATCAACGTGGCCCTCTACGAAGGAGCTCACCCGGTCAAGGGTCTCGAGCTGATGCTCAACTCGCACGGCACCTGCAACACCATCACCGCACTCGACCAGCAGATCACCCAACTGCCGCCCGACGACCGACGCGCCGCAGCCTCGCTGCTCGTCAAACAACTCTACGGAGACCTCTGCCACACGATCAGTGCCGAAATCACACAAAGACTGCCGATGATCGAACCGTCCGACAACCTCCGGGAACTCATCGCCGGTGACCGCGACTGGCTCTTCGCCGACAACAACTACCACATTGATGTCTCGCACCTCAGCTCCGTCGTTCGCTTCGCACGCTTCCTGGAAAACGACTCCCCCGATCTCCAGAAAGCTCTCGAACTGGCCGAATACGGCCAACGACTCGACCAGCAGTTCCACTACGCCGGCGAAGTCCCCTTCGGCGACTTCTACACCGCACACGGACACTTCCTCCGTGCCCTGCTCGATGACGGACGCGATGAAGCCGTCGACTACTTCGCCGGCCAACTCGAAGCCGAACCCGATGAAGAAGACAAGCAGCTGATCGCCTACGTGGTTGTGGACCTGCTGAGACGGATTGGGCGGGTGGATGACGCGGTCGAACTTGCCGTCACCCACCTGGCCCATCTCGAAGACTCCACCGGATTCAGCTTCTCCGAGTTGTGCCAATCCACCGGACGACTCGACCTGCTCCGCGACACCGCCCGCAGCCGAGGCGACCTGGTCACCTGGGTCGGTGCCCTCATCGGAGCAACCGACCCCACCAGCGACTGACCCACTCGCAACACCAACACCTCGCCATGACCGCTTCCGGATCCGAATTCCTGCGTCACAACCAGGCGGCATGGAACCGGTTGGTCCGGGCGGGCAGCCAGTTCGCCCGAGTGGTCACCGACTCCGAACTCGCCAATCCTCTCGATGTGCTCGACGGCCGAGGCTGGTTGCCGGCAAGCGTGCAGGGACTGGATGTGCTCTGCCTTGCTGCTGCCGGTGGCTGGCAGTCGATTCTCTACGCCGCCGCCGGAGCACGCGTCACCGTCGTCGACATCAGCGACGAGATGCTGGCCATCGACAGCCGCGAAGCCAAAAAACGACGGCTCCAGGTCGATGTCGTCCAAGCCTCCATGGATGACCTCTCAGCTCTCAGAGACGAAGCCTTCGATATCGTTCATCAACCTGTCAGCACCTGCTATGTCCCCTCGCTGGAACCGGTGTTTCGTGAGGTCGCTCGTGTCCTTCGCGACGGAGGACTTTACGTCAGCCAACACAAACAACCCGCCAGCCTCCAGGTCTCGCACCGTGACCGACGCGATCGATATGTCGTCGGGATTGAGTACTACCACGAAGGGCCGCTGCCGGATGTGCCCGATTCAGCCTACCGCGAACAAGGAACTGTCGAGTTCCTGCACCGGTGGGAAGAACTCGTCGGAACTCTCTGCCAGGCCGGCTTCGTCATCGAAGACCTCCGCGAACCGCTCCGAGCCGATCGGACCGCACAGCCAGGCGACTTTCGACACCGCGGACGCTTCTTCCCGCCCTACGTTCGCATCAAGGCACGCCGACGACAACGTGCCGAAACACAGATCAGCAACCCGCTCTGGACTCCCACTCCCAAGTCCTAGACGAGTGTTGCAACAGATCGGGCGCGACGGACCCACTGGCCAGTACGAGTGGCACAACCGAAAAAGTCGACCCATTTTCCCAAATCTGCGCAATTGGAATCCAGAGCCGCGAGCTACTGAGCCGATTCAAGATTTCAGGAGGCAATCGCCGCAACACTCCTATTGACGTGTTCCGACATCTTTGCCATATAACTCGCCAAACAGTCAACGAATGGATTCGTCTGACCGAGACAGTAGCACGGAAGCTGCCAATCGCCCTTCCAGCTCGTACCTCGCTCAGGCACTGCCAAGCAAAACAAGGAGTGTCTCGGCCGTGACTAGATTCGCTTTTATTCTCGTCGCCACCATCCTCTTGGTCGCACCGTCCGCCGGAACCCTTGCCCAGGACACGACGTCACCGTCGAGTCCGCACAAGATCGCACTGATTGACATCGCCGGAGTACTCAAAAAGTACAAAAAAGTCGATGCCCTTCGAGCAGAGATCAAAGCAGAGATCGCCAAGAGTGAACCTAAGCGTGCTGCCATGATGAAACAGCTCGAAACACTCGACAAGAGACTCAAATCTGGCAGCATCGAACGCGGTAGTGCCAAGGCTGCTGAACTCGAACAACAAGCCGACCAGGTCAAGGCCGAACTGGTCGTGTTCAACAAGAACGAACGCAAACGGATACTCCGACGCGAAGCGCAACTGCTCAAGACCATCCATGGCGAAATCAAGGCGGTCGTCAAACGAGCCGCCGACGCCTGGGGCTACACACTGGTCCTGCGATTCAACAGCTCCGCCTCGAACACTACGACGCCCGACAGCGTCGTCGGAGAACTCCAACGCCAAGTGGTCTACCACCGGCCCGAAGACGACATCACCAAGCCGGTCATCGAATTCCTCAACAAACAATTCGTCAAGGAATCTCCTGCACCACGCACCGGCGCTCAGCCGGTCGGAGCCACCAAGACCAAGACCCGCTGAGTCCAGACTCAACGGGTCCGACTCGGATTCGAATCACGACGGCCCCCGAGACGCCAATTGCCCCGTGACGACTGTCACGGGGCCGTTCGGCGTAACGCAGGTCACACAGCCCGCACACTCCAGTACTGCCCCGCATGCCAGTCACCTGCACTGAACAGCCGCTGCACACAACGCCCGCACGGGTCAGCCCGCTTCGGTCGTTTAGAAACCAGTGCACACTGGGCCGTTCCGTCGAATGCCAGGGGGTCGGCTTTGTCACCGGATCGACCGTCCACCTGGGGCTCCACCCGGCTGAACCCGGATTGGGACTCGCCTTCCAGAGACTCGATTGCGCCGGCTCACAACCTATCCCGGCCACCCGCCAGTTCGTACTGCCCCGACAACGGCGGACCGCCATCGGACGCGAGGGCATCGTCGTCGAACTCGTCGAACACGTCGTTGCTGCACTCGCCGGAATGCAGATCGACAACTGCCTGATCACGCTCGATGCCCCCGAACCGCCAGGCTTCGACGGATCCTGTCGACCAGTCGTCGATGCGATTCTTGAAGCCGGTCGAGTCACCCAGGACGCAGCACGACCCTGTCAGGTCATCGATCGAGTCCTCTCGCTCGGCACACCCGAACAGAACATCACGCTCAGACCGATGGCTCGACCCGGACTCGCCATCACCTATCACCTCGACTATGGAACCCAGTCACCCATCCGGCCACAAACTCGTACGTTTGAGCTCGACCCCGATCAGTTCGCGACCGAAATCGCCGGCTGCCGCACATTCGTCCTCGACAGCGAAGTCGAAGCCCTCAGGAAACAGGGACTCGGCAACGGACTCACTCACCAAGACCTGCTCGTCTTCGGACCCCAGGGACCGATCGACAACCCGCTGCTGTTCCCCGACGAATGCGCTCGACACAAAATCCTCGACTGCATCGGTGACTTCGCCCTGCTGGGCACCGACCTCTGGGGACACATCCACGCCTGCCGGACCGGACACACCCACAACCACCAAGCCACTGCTCAACTCCTCGACCTGCAACAACAACAACAACCTGTGGCTTCCCTCAACGCAGCCTGAATCCAGTCACCCCCCACAAAGCACCATGCCTGCCAACATCTCACCACTGGCCCATGTCGATCCGGCGGCTCTGCTCGGTTCCGATGTCACCATCGGCCCGTTCTGCCTGGTGGGACCAGGAGTCCGACTCGGCGAAGGTACTCGACTCGACAGCCATGTCGTGCTCACCGGAAACACCGAAACCGGCTGCAACAACCGCTTTCTGCCACACTGCGTCATCGGTGCCGATCCTCAGGACAAGAGCTACGAAGAATCCGAAACTCGCCTGCTCATCGGCAACGACAACATGTTTCGCGAAGGGGTCACGATCAATCGCGGGGCCGAAAAGGACGACGGGACAACACGGATCGGGAACCGCAACCTGCTAATGGCCAACGCCCATGTGGCTCACAACTGCCATGTGCACAACGACGTGATCCTGGTCAATGGTGTCCTGCTCGGAGGACATGTCGATGTCGCCGACCGAGCCATCATCTCGGGCAACTCGGTCGTCCACCACTACTCCTCGATCGGCACACTGGTGTTCGTCAGCGGTGGCTGCCGCGTCCCGCACGACATCCCCCCTTACATGCTGGCCGCCGGCAGCGACAACCCGCGACTGACATCGATCAACAAGATCGGGATGCAACGTGCAGGGATCCCCTCGGACACCATGATGCTGATCCGGCAGGCCTTCCGGATGCACTTCCGCAAACGCCAGAACATCGAGACCGTCCAGCAACACTTCGAAGCCGAACTCCACGGCCAGCTGCCGCACGAACTGACTCACTGGCTCTCGTTCATCACCAGCCAGAACCAGGGACACAACCTCCGAGCCCGTGACCCGGTCGGCAACTCGAAATCGGCTGTACCGCGGGACACCCCCGAACAGACCGACAACACTGACACTCTTCCGAAACGGCAGGCTGCATGACTCGTCTGAAAATCGCTGTCGTGGGCGTAGGTGCCCTCGGCCGACACCACGCCCGTATTCTCGCCAACCTCGAGTCCGTCGACCTCGTCGGAGTCGCTGAGCCCAACAGCGACATCGGACGACCGATCGCCGAAGCCTGCGGGTGTGCACATGTCACCGACTTTCACGACCTGCTCGACGATGTCGACGCCGTCACCGTCGCCGTCCCCACGTCGGCTCACCTGGCAGTCGCCGGAGATTGCCTCAAGGCCGGCTTGCCCGTGATGGTCGAAAAACCAATTGCCGCCACTCTCCGCGATGCCGCACTGCTCGTCGACCTCGCCGACCGACAGAATGTCGTCCTCCAGGTCGGACACGTCGAACGATTCAACCCCGCCGTCCAGGCCGCGTTCGGGCAGATCGATCGACCCAGGTACCTCAAGATCGAACGACTCAGCCCCTTTGCCTTCCGCTCAACCGATATCGGCGTCGTCCACGACCTGATGATTCACGACCTCGAACTCGCCCTCGCACTCGTCGAATCACCCGTCCGCTCGGTCTCCGCCTTTGGAATCAGCCTGATGGGCGGCCACGAAGACTCGGTCCAGGCTCGATTGGAATTCGAAAATGGCTGCATCGCCGACATCTCGGCCAGCCGAGTCCACCCCGAACCGCGACGCGTCCTGACGTCGTGGTCCGCCTCAGGATGTGTGCACGTCGACCTGCACAACCGTACCCTCAAGACCTATCGACCCTCCCAAACACTGCTCGCAGGCCCCTCGCCTCTGGAACTGGCTGCCGTCCCCGGAACCGATATCGAACAACTCAAGCAGAAGGTCTTTGGCGAATTTATTACGGTCCGCGAAACTGAGGTCTCCGATGCCGACGCACTGACCGCCGAACTGCAACACTTTGCCGACTGCATTCAGAATCGAAGCCGGCCACTCGTCGGAGGCCCCGAAGCACTCCGTGCCATGGTCGCCGCCGACCAAGTGCTGGAATCAGTCAACGAACACCTCTGGGATGGACACGCAGCCGGAGCCAAAGGCCCCAACGCCAGACGTTCAACCAGACGACCGGCTCGCCACCAAGCCGCATAGCGTTCGCCGCAGGCTAATCCTCGGGGTGACTCTGTTCCAGCCTCGAGCCGCTCCCCAGCCTACGTCTCAGCCTGCCGTGCACACCAGGTCGCTCCCACTCCACAAGCCACCACCGGCGACCAGGCAGCGACGTCGGGAGACAGGACCTGGAAACTGGCCAGGTACAGGCACGCCTCGCCAGCACCCAACAACGCCAGCATCACCATGCCCGCCATCGCCAGGTTGGCCACCACACCGCGACTCTCACGCCGTACCAGGAACGGGATCGCCAGGAAAACGGCGGCGATGTTGAGCAGTGGTCTGGTCAACCGGGCGTGGACGGCGAGCGACTGTTCGTGAGCCGCTCGGGCGGCCTGCGACGGGTTGCGGATTCGACGCAACAACTCGGGCGTCGACAAAAATTTCACGCTGCCAGACTTCTTCGCTAACTGGTCCGGAGTGACTCCCGAAACAAGAAACAGCGTGCCTGGGCGAGGACCCGGACGCAGTACCTCGCGACCGGTCACACCCAACAACAACGTCTCCGCCGACGGATCCAGCCCCGCCAGCAACCAGCCCGATTGGCCTCGAGGACCGCGACCCACGTACTTCGCCCGCCGAGCCTTCAATGTGGTCAGCCGTGTCACCACGTCGGGAACCGGTAACACGAATTCGGCATCCACCAACCGAGACGAAGACGGAAATACTCGCCTCGCGGAAATCAATATGTGACTGGCAAAATCCAGCGACGGCCGGACGTCGATGCCCTGCTCGAGTTGGCGGCCCCTGGGAGTCTGCAGGACGTGAGCCACTCGAGGCAGAAGACACTCCTGGTTGGCGATCATCGCCCCGTTGATCAGGACCACACCCAGGATCAACGGCAACACGATGCGATACAGGGGCACACCCGCGGCCAGCAACGGATGAAGTTCGCCAGTCCGTTGGACTCCGACCAATGTGATCATCACGGCCAGCACGCAAAGCATGTGACCCACTAGACTCAACAACAGACTCGACTGGCACGCATAGAACAATGCCATCCGGCGGACCACTGGCCACACCGAACCGTCGGGACTCACTTTCTGAAACTCGTCGGCGTTGGTGAACGCATCGAAAACGAAAAATACACCCAACGCCGCCACGAAACAGGTGAAAAAGGCGTGGAAATACCGCTTCATCAGGTAGCGGTCAAACGTCGTCAGCACGGCAGCCGCCTTCCTGGCGCAAGAACCAACTCGGTCGGTCTCGGTCGATGGATTCTCACCCCCCTGGCCGTGACGTCTCGAGCCTCAGGCGAGGATTACATGACGTCACGCGCCCCCTGTCAAGGGGGATCGCGGCATGGCCGCCCGACACAGCGACCGCTAGTCTGGACCGTGATGATCGACCACTCACACACCAAGACCAACACACCACCCACGACGCGACGCAGTCGCCTGGGACACCGGCTACTGATCGCCGCCGCCATCACCTCGAGTCTCATCATCGGCTCGATCGCCTGGTCCGTCGGGCAACGCTCACACGACCTCAGACAACTCGAACAGGCCGGAGCCATCTTCGACGACCGGACCAATGATCCCTCCTGGATCCGGCTCTCCGGTGCCACACTCGGACCCAACACCGTCGCCAGCCTCGCACGTCTCACACAACTCGAAGACCTCGTGCTCGACGAATCCAACGTCACAGACAACGATCTCAAACGCCTCGCACAACTCACCCAACTCAAACGACTCTCGCTGGTTCGCACCGCTGTCACCAACGACGGACTGGCTCACCTCGCTCACCTGCCTCGACTCGGCACGCTGATCCTGAATTCCTCCTACCACGTCACCGATGAAGGACTCGACACACTGGCAAGATTCGAAAGCCTCGAAGAACTCAGCCTCCTCGACACCACCGTCACGCTCCCGGCTCTGATTGCCCTCTCGAGTCAACACGACACTCTGCAGATCAACTCGCCGCACGGAGTCCTCGGCAATCGCAAATTGGCACTCTCGGGAACCGAAATCACCGACGCAGGACTGCTCAGACTCCACAACGCCCAGGGACTCCAGGGACTCGAACTACCGCGACGGATCACCGATCGAGGTTTCCGACACCTGCACCAACTCGCCGATCTCAAGTACCTCGTCGCCGCCGGGACCGCCATCACCGACCAAGGCCTCAAGGAACTGCTCAACCACACCGACGCACTCTCGGAACTGGACCTCTCCGACTGCAGCCGGTTGACCGACAACGGTCTCGCAGTGCTCGCCACTCTTCCCAATCTCACCCAGCTCAAACTCGACCAGACGGCCGCCGGCCCCCAACTGCTTCAAGACCTCGCCAACAACTCACAACTCGAACTGGTCTCGCTGGATGGCTGTCGAGCCGTCAACGACCGGGCAATCGAAAAACTGCTCGGCTCCCACGTCCACACCCGCCTCCGGTTCCTCAGACTCTCCGGAACCCGCATCACCAATGCTTCGGTCGAACCACTCGCCCGAAACCAACTGCCCGCCCTCAAAGGCCTCGACCTCCAAAACACTCGGGTCACCAGCGACCTCGCCTCTCGCCTGCGACAACGCTTCCACGGATGCCGCGTTCTCCACTAACAACCCACTGAATCCGCCACCAGTTCGTCCCGCACCCTGACAAACTTCTTGATCAACCCGTCGGCCGCCACCTCGCTCACGTACAGGTCGCCGCGGCTGTCACCCCAGATGCCGTGAGGAAACGATTTGAACTGATGCGGCTCGTCTCCCGCCTCCCCCCACTGACTCAACACACTGCCCTGCCGATCCAAAATCGTCACCCGCGGGCCGATCTCGGCCATGAAAATCGTCTCGTCCGAATCGAACCACAACTTGTCCGGACGCAGAAAACCCGTCCACTCGTCCAGGTACTCACCCTCGGCATCAAACAACTGAATCCGATTGTTCTCGCGGTCGCAGATGTACACCCGATAATCGCTGTCGACCCAGACCGAATGCACCAGGTCAAACTGACCCGGACCGCTTCCCGGCTCGCCCCAACTCTTGATCAACACGCCCTCGGGTGAAAACTTGTGCACCTTGTGATTCACGTAACCGTCGCTGACAAACAAACAACCGTCCGGAGCAATTGCCAGATCGGTCGGCCGGTTGAATGGCACGCCCGGCGGACGAGGCACACCCGGAGTCCCCAGTGTCCACTGCAACTCTCCGCCCGGACTGAACTTGTAGACGCAATGACCCAACCACTCGGTCAGGTAAATGTTGTCCTCGACGTCAATGTAGATCCCATGAGCGTTCTCGGGCACCAGCACCGTGTCGTCCCACGACTCGATCACGTTGCCGTCCGTGTCGAAGATGATCAAAGTGTGCTCGCTGCGACTCGAAACAATCACCCGGTCCCGACTATCGACCCCCACACTGGGAATCCAGCCAAACGACCAGCCATCGGGCAACTTCGCCCAATCACTGACCACCTCGTAACGGTACTCCCCCTGCCCCACTCGTGTCGTCATCGTTCACGCCCTCCCAATCAATCGGCCGACCCATCTCTGCATCCAACACCTGAAATACCTTGACCACGGCGTTCGATCAAGGACACCCGAGTTCTCAGCGACTCCTCGATACCCGTTCCCATCGCCTGACCACTGTGGTCTAATGCCCTCATGGCCTGCCTCCGCCCCCTCACGCCGCCGCCACAGACTGGGCTCTCTCGCCGCGACCTGCTTCAGGTCGGCGGATTGGGACTGACCGGTGCGACCTTGTCGGGACTGCTGGCGGCCAACGAGACGACTCGAACTCGAGGTGGCCGTCCGACGGCCGACGCCTGTATCCTGATCCATCTCAACGGCGGACCACCCCACCTGGACATGTGGGACCCCAAACCCGACGCGCCTCAGGCCATTCGAGGCGAATTCTCGACAATCGCCTCGTCGATCCCCGGCTATCGAGTCGGTGAACTGATGCCGAAACTCGCCCGCCACATGCACCGGGCGACCGTCGTTCGCTCAATGCACCACAGCGTCAACAACGCACACGCGGCCGCCGTGTACTGCTCGCTGACTGGCCACGATCGAGGCGAACTCGGAGGCGGAGCCAAACAGACCGATCACCCCTCGCCCGGTTCGATCCTGACACGCCTTCGAGCTCCCGAACAAATCGTCGTGCCACACGTCACACTGCCCTACATGACCCAGGAAGGACGAGGCGGACCGCCGCAACCCGGGTTCTTCGGTGGATTCCTCGGACGGGCTCTCGATCCCCTGTTCGTGCTCCGTGACCCCAATCGTGCCGATTTTGGAGTCCCCGAACTGACACTCCAAACCGGAGTCTCGGCACAACGACTCTCGGTCCGACGCAAACTCTTCGACAACCTCAATCAACAAGCCGGGCTCGGAACCCAACCCGAAATCAGCGACCGCAACGCCCAAGCCATGAACAGCTTTCAGGGCAAGGCTCTCGACCTGCTGACCTCCGAGACCACACAACGCGCCTTCCGTATCTCCGAAGAACCCGATTCGACACGCGAAGCCTACGGACGAAACATTTACGGACAAAGCACCCTGCTGGCCCGCAGACTGATCGAAGCGGGCACCCGACTGGTCACCATCGCCTGGGCACCCGATGCCAACGCCACCTGGGACACTCACACCAACAACTTCGGCAAACTCAAGAATAGCCTCCTGCCCCAGTTCGACGCAGCCGCCAGTAGCCTGATCCATGATCTCGATCAACGTGGACTGCTCCAACGCACCGTCGTCGGCATCTTCGGCGACTTCGGCCGCACTCCCAAGATTAACCCCAATGCCGGCCGTGATCACTGGAACTTCTGCTACAGCCTGATGATGGTCGGTGGAGGTTTCCAGCAAGGACTGATCCATGGACGCAGTGATCGAATCGGAGCCTACCCAGACGCCGACCCGCTGGTCCCCGGCGATGTCATCTCCACACTCTTCGCCTGCCTGGGGATTTCTCATGACGGAGAAATCCACGACCGACTCGATCGGCCCTATCGCATCGTCCCAACCGGCGACGTCCAACCGCAGTTGCTCGGGTAGCCACCCCCCTTCCTTGTCGCTCCCGGTAGGCGACACTAAAGTTGGACGTTTGGCCATGGTCCGCTACTGGCTGCGTCCGGATCACGGTCCGACGACGACGTAGCAGACTTGTTCCACGCACATCACAAACCGGGAGTCTCGTCGTGGCAGTTCAGGTAGGCATCAATGGTTTTGGCCGCATCGGACGGATCACCTTCCGGGCCATGGCCGCCCGCAGCGACGAATTCGAAGTGGTCGCCATCAACGATCTCGGCGATCCCGCCGCACTGGCCAATCTCCTGAAATACGACAGCACACAGGGCCGGTTCCCCGGCACCGTCGAAGTCGATGGCAATACGCTGATCGTCAACGGACGATCGATCCGAATCTGTGCCGAACGCGATCCCGGAAACCTTCCGTGGGGAGAACTCGGAGTCGAAGTGGCTCTGGAATCGACCGGCTTCTTCACCAACCGTGCCGCCGATGGACGGCCTGGCTACGACAGCCACCTCGCCGCCGGTGCCCGCAAGGTGATCATCTCGGCACCCGCCAGCGATCCGCCAGATCTCACCGTCGTACTCGGAGTCAACGACGAACAACTGACCCCCGAACACCTCTGTGTCTCCAATGCCAGCTGCACCACCAATTGCTTGGCACCAATGGTTCAGGTGCTGCACGAACAGTTTGGCCTCGCCTACGGACTGATGACCACCGTCCACGCCTACACCAACGACCAGCGGACCGGCGATCAATTGCACTCCGATCCACGCAGGGCTCGTGCGGCTGCCGCCAATATCATCCCCACCTCGACCGGAGCCGCTAAGGCCGTCGGGCTCGTGCTCCCCGAACTCGATGGACGACTCACCGGGATCTCGCTCCGAGTCCCTGTCCTCACCGGCAGCATCACCGACCTCGTCGCTACGCTCGATCGCGAAGCCACCCCCGAAGCCATCAACCAGGCCATGCAGGACGCCGCAGATGGACCACTCAAGGGGATCATGGAATATACCACCGACCCCATCGTCTCCAGTGACATCATCGGCAATACACACAGCTGCATCTTCGATGGCAGCTGGACCACCTCGATCGGAAACAACATGGTCAAGGTGCTCGGCTGGTACGACAACGAATTCGGCTATTCCAACCGAACCGCCGACCTCATCGCTCGATTGGCAGCGCTGTAAGGCAACACCAACACCATCTCAGCACCACGATTTCACTGGACGCCGGACGACAGCTCGGTCAGACTCTCGGACATCATTGTCCTGAGCTGCCCCTGCCCCAATTTCAGTTCCAGTTCCAGTTCCGCGCGACCCGCGCCGGATGGACACACCGATGAGTCGCCGGGATCTTCTGGAGATCTACACCAGCAACACGCCGACGATCGCACCGTCCATGCTGGGCTGCGATTTTGGCAATCTGCACCGTGAGGTTGAACTGCTCGAATCCGCCGGGGCACAAGTCCTGCATCTGGATGTGATGGACGGACACTTCGTCCCCAACCTCACCTACGGACCCGTCGTCGTCGAAGGACTCAGACACATCACTCAACTCCCACTCGATGCCCACCTGATGATCACCGACCCCGATCCCGTACTCGACCAGTACCTCGACGCCGGCTGTGACGGAATCACCGTCCACGTCGAAGCCTTCCTCGACAATCCCGATACGCTCGCAAAGACACTCGAAACGATTCGGTCGGCCGATGCCGTCGCCGGAATCGCCATCAACCCTGCCACTGACGTCAAACAACTCGACGGACTCTTCGACTTAGCCGACTTGGTACTCGTGATGAGTGTCGAACCGGGCTTTGGAGGCCAGACCTTCCAACCCGCCGCTCTGGACAAACTCGAACAACTCGCCGACACCTGCACACCCCTGGCCACTCTGGCCATCGACGGCGGAATCGCCGACGAGACCATCCCTCGAGCCTACCAGGCCGGAGCCCGTGTCTTTGTTGCCGGAAGTGCCATCTTCAAAAGTAACAACTACCGCGAAGCCATCGGCAACCTCGAACACGCTGCCACACAGACCTGTACGACTCGCGAGGCCTGAAGACGATGCCGATTATTGCCGTCGTCCGACCCGGCTCGACAGACTTCGACGTCCAGAACCGGATCCAGGGCAATCTCGATCTGCCACTCAACGACAAAGGCCGAGATCAACTGGCCGTCTCGATCGAGCAACTCGCCGCATGGCCGCTCGAAGCGATTGTCTCGGCACCGCTGGACCCCGCACGATCGACAGCCGAAGCGATCGCAGAAGCCCTCGACCTTCCCGTGCGATTCCACGAAGAACTCCAGAATATCGACCACGGTCTCTGGCAAGGACTCTCGCTCGATGACATTCGCCGCAAGTCGCCCAAGGTGCTCAAGCTCTGGCAAGAATCGCCCGAAACCATTCGCCCGCCTGAAGGCGAAACGATCCAGGAAGCCCTGGCACGAACGCTGGCAGTCCTTAAGAAACCTATGAAACGCGAAGAATCCTTCGCCATCGTCACCTCCGACCCGCTCGCGACACTGCTCGGATCCGCCATCACCTCGACGCGACCAGAATTCGAATCGGTTACCGGCTGCCGCGGACAGGACCAGCTCATCTCCATCTACTCGACCAACGGCCGCGTTCCAGTCGCCGATCCCGAGCACCCCTGGCGAACAAAGGCAGCCACCGGCAGCCTACTGCCGGTGGCTGGCAACAACCGGAGCGCAACCCTTGGCTGAACAATCTCATGTCCAAGACTGGTTGACTCACGGAGACCGCAACAAGCGGGGCGTGCCCGAAGGCCTGTGGATGGCCTGTGGCGGCTGTGGAACAACCCTCTATCGCAAACAGGTCGAAGACAATCTCGAAGTCTGCCCCGAATGTGAACACCACTTCTACGTCCCGGCCGCCACACGCATCGCGCAACTCCTCGATCAAGACAGCTTCGAAGAATGGTACGAAGGACTGCTGCCATGCGATCCGCTCAAGTTCTCTGACCAGAAGTCCTACCCCGAACGGATCGCTGCCGAACAAAAAAAGACCGGTCTGACCGAAGCCTGCGTGGTGGGGCGAGGCTACATGAGAGGCCGGCCACTGGTGTTTGGACTCACCGATGCCGGATTTATCATGGGCAGCATGGGTTCGGTCGTCGGAGAAAAACTGACTCGGGCAATCGAAGAAGCCACTCGACTGAAACTGCCACTGGTTATCGTCAGTGGGTCGGGTGGAGGAGCCCGCATGCACGAGGGGATTCTCTCGCTGATGCAAATGGGAAAGGTCTCCGCTGCACTCGCTCGATTCGACCAGTCAGGAGGACTGTTCATCTCGGTGCTCACCAACCCCACCATGGGGGGAGTCGCCGCCAGCTTCGCCTCGCTCGGGGACTTCGTCGTCGCCGAACCCAGGGCACTCATCGGGTTCGCCGGACCACGAGTCATCAAGAATACCGTCAATATGGAATTGCCCGACGGTTTCCAAACCAGCGAATTCCTGCTCCAGTGTGGATTCGTCGACCGGATCATCCGACGACACAACCTTCGTAGTGAACTCGCACGACTGATCGACTACTGCGGTCAATAAGCCCAAGCCATGCTCGAATTCCTCAAGGCACTCTTCGAAAAGAAAGACAAGGTCGCCAAGGTCGACCTCGCATCGCGATTCGACTTGATCGGACGCATCGGACAGGGAAGCATGTCGAAGGTCTTCCGGGCACGCGACCCCGCTACCGACCGCATGTACGCCGTCAAAGTGCTCGATGGTCCCAAGACCCGTAAACTCGACGAACGATTCCTCGCCAAGGGACTCCAGCGACTCAGCGAAGGCGAAGTCGCCATTGAGTTGGACCACCCCAGAATCGTCAAGACCTACGAATACGGGTGGACCACCGAAGACGAAATGTTCCTCGTCATGGAGTTCGTCGAAGGCGTTGGACTCAGCTTCCTTGTCGACACCCAAAACGAACACCTGCTGCAGGGACGCTTGAGGTTCCTGATCGAGTTAGGTGAGGCGATCGAGTACTTTCACTCGAAGAACCTGATTCACCGAGACATCTGCCCTCGAAACATCCTTCTCGATCAGGATTACCACATCAAGTTGATCGACTTTGGCCTGGTCGTCCCCAATACACCACCGTTCCAACAGCCCGGAAATCGTACCGGGACCGCGATGTATATGGCGCCCGAACTGATGAAACGTAGGAAAACCGATCAGCGGATCGACATCTTCAGCTACGCCATGACCTGCTTCGAATTGTTCGCCAACCGACTGCCATGGGACTCCAGCGGACAAACCATCGAATTGATGCAACAACGAATCAACCAGCCGGCCACCGACATCCGCGAGTTTGTTTCAGACATTGACGAGGACGTCGCTGAAACGATCATGCGTGGCCTCGAATCCGATCCCGATTCCCGCTGGTCCTCCGCCGCACAAATGGTCGCCCGCTTCCGCGACGCACGCCAGCGGCTCGAAGGTGTCCGCGAGTAACACTCGACGGGATCCTCGACATGCTCGTGCTCGGAATCGAAACCTCCCGACAACCAGGCTCCGTCGCACTGCGACGTGACTCGCGCTGTCTGGCCAAAGCCACTCTCGACCACGATGGACTGCGACACGCCCAGGCACTCCCACCCGTCGTCGCCAAACTGCTCCACGACCACGCGCTCACGACCGCCGACATTGACCTGATCGCGATCAGCCACGGACCAGGTAGCTTCACCGGACTCCGCGTCGGGATCGCCTTCGCAAAAACCCTCGCCTGGTCCACCCGCTGCCAACTGGTCGCCGTCGACACCTTCGCCGCCATCGCCGCACACGCCCCATCGACAGCCAACTCACTCTACGTTGCCGCCGATGCCCAAAGACAACAACTCTTCGTTCGATACTACCGCAGGCAACACCCAGAGATCTGGACGCCCGACGGCAACCACGCAATCGTCAATACCGTCGATTGGTGCGGCGAACGGACACCAACCGACACCATCATCACGCCCGACACACCAATCCTTGAACCACACTTCCACAACGCCGTCACCGCTGTCACCGCCATACCTAACGCACAAACCATCGCACAACTCGGACAACTGGCCGCAGACGAAGGACGACTCGACAACCCCGTCACACTCGAACCGCTCTACCTCAGACAAAGTGCCGCTGAAGAATCACGGCGACGAAACTCAACGACCAAGAATCATGAAGGCGACTGAATCGGCGGAAATCGAACCCGCCTTGATCGACAATTCGCCATCGGCCACGTCGTAGATCCGCCGCAATGGACTCAACTCCGACTTGGGAACACCCTCGGTACCACCAAGCACCAGGACCGACGGAGCCGCCAACGCAGCCAGACCGCCCAGGCCGCCGTATTTCAACGCGCCGGGCAACAACATCGGGTCGTCGCGACGTGTGATCTTCGAAAACGAAAAACCTCCAACGTCCGCGATCGTCACGCCGCGAGACGCCCTGCCGCGAGACATCACCGCTCGAGCCAATACGACCCACGTCCCCGCTCCACCAGTCCCCACCAGGTGTACTCCTATTCGACCGCCCTGCCCCCCATTTACGGCAGCACTCAGCTTCGTCGTAAATGCCGATACGACCGTCAGCACGTCGCGGATGCGATGAGTCAACGGAGGCAGGTTGTAGCCATAGGTGTACCCGACAAAGCTCCCATGAGTGTCAACTCGAGTGACCGGTTTTCCGTCCCGAGTCAATTCGCCGGTTAGATACACGTCCGCCGACAGAACACTGTGGCCGGCATCCAAGAGTCGGCGGACAGCCGGAATCGGCTTACCCTGCTCGTCAAACAACGCAGCCTTGCCAAGCCCATCAAACCAGGCCACCAGCGACGGTCCCGGCCCCTTGGCAGGTGTCAACAACGTCCAGGGAATCGCATGCCCCAAACCCGTTCGAGTCACCGTTCCCGTCTCGAACGTCCCACCTCCAGACAACTTGCCTCGAGCGATCCCGCTGGCACTGTAGCCCGTCGACGGAGTCCCTGCCAAAAGCACTCGGGCTGCCGATCCCACCACCCGACGGTACTCCTTCAAACCCTTGCGAGCACCACTCAGTAACTTCGCGTACTGACCCTCAATCAACCGCGTCTGAAAGACGCGGTACTGCTCCAACGTCATCGCGTCCCGAGGCTGGGGATGCTCGACGTCAAACACCTTCAAATCGCCCGGGACAATCGGCTTGAAGTCCCGCTCCCGGATCGGTTCCTTCCCGCCCAGCTTCAAGTGCCTGTTCATCCACGAGTACATCAACTCGCGAGACACCTGGTTGTAGTTGTGGCCAAAACGTGGATAACACTTGGCATCAATCAGGTCAGCCTTGCCGTAAAATCCGTAAACCGCCTTGAGTTCCGGCAACCCCTTCGTCTCGATGTCGATCGTCCAGTCGTTGGCTCCGCTGAGTGCCATCGGGCGAGGAGCAAACAGTGCGGCAATCGTGATGTTGTTGATGCCCGTTCGCAGGAAACAACAGTTCTCGCACACGCAACCACCCTGCATGCCCGTCGAAACCATTACAGCCGGGAAGGCGACGCTGGGCCGAGTGTCCAGTGCACAGAGCATGAAGGTCTGAGTTCCACCGCCGCTGGCACCGGTGACGGCGATTCGCTTCCGGTCAACGTCTGGCAACGATTCCAGAAAATCCAACGCACGGATCGAATTGAATGTCTGCAAACCCATCAGGTTCTGTAGCCGCAAGACAGCCCCGACGTCTCCGAAACCACTCCGATGCGGCAACGCACGACTGTCGGCATACCCGACCATGTCGTAATGAAACACCACACAACCCATCCGAGCCAATTGCACCATCCGAGCCTGCAAGGGATACCTGGCACCCGCCTCGAACATCTCGGCACCACGCTTCAACTGCTCCGCAGCCTTGTCGGTCCCCGCATCGTAGAATCGTCCCTCGGGCCAATGACCGTGAGGACAGAGTATGCCGGGACGACGCTTGCTGGTTGGTCTATCAGCCTTGGGCCGATACAGGCTACCCGTCACGTAGTGTCCTGCCAGACTGGAAAAATAGACCTTCTCGACCGTGTAGTCGCCACGGTCCACTCGACTGTGAATCACCGCCTGGATCGGCCCGCGCGGCCAAGCCGGCCACAGACCCGTGGCCACCTTCAGCTGACGCCGCACTCGAGCAGACTCGGCGTTCCACTCCTTGAGTGTCTTGGGGACGACCCACGGGTGGTACTTGTCACGCAGATTCCGAGACGCCCCGAACCGACTGTCGGCCGGAAACTCGCCCTCGGCAAACAGGCGATCCGGTCGAGCCGCCTCGATGTCAACGACCATCAGCGACACGACAACGACTGAAAACACGATTCGACCCAGCATGCTGAACACTCTCCAGAAGACACTTCCCGTAGGACACCCATTTGGCGAGCAGCCTCGTATAGCGTATTCTGGTCACTCGCACAGTTCAAACCGACCACCGATTCACACACTCCACACAACCCGTACGCCGGCATCGCAAGGCGACCAACAGTGATTATCCAGGGACGGCTGGTCAGCACCGACACCATCACCACCGCACAGGTTCGCTTCGACGGCACCGAGATTGCCGAAGTGGGCGAGCGACTGGGCACACCCGATGCCGTCTTCGATGACGACTGCCTGGTGTTTGCCGGGATGGGAGACATTCACATCCACGCTCGCGACGACACCAGCGGCCGCGAAACTCACAAGGAAAACTTCGTCACAGTCGGCCAGGCAGCACTCAACGGCGGAATCGTCCACGTGGCCGACATGCCCAACAACCCCGACGCACCTGTTGATGACGACAGCTACGACGCCAAATGCCAACACCTCGCATCCCGCAACTGCGATGTCCACGTGACTCTCTACGCCGGAATCGGACCCGGCACTCGACCACTCACCTCGACCGTCCCCTACAAAGCCTACATGGGGCCCAGTGTCGGAGACCTGTTCTTCAGCTCGCTCGCAGAACTCGAGACCACGCTGGCACACTATCGAGGCTGCTCGGTCAGCTTTCACTGCGAAGACCCCGAACTGCTCGTCACACATGCCGATGCCCCGACACACGAACAGAAACGACCACCCGAATGTGAAGTGTCCGCAACTCGCTTCGCACTGCAAATGATCCAAAAGTACGGACTCAGCGGAAAACTCTGCCACTACTCGGCCAAGGACGGACTGCCGCTGATCCGAGCCGCTCGAGCAGCCGGGGTTGCAGTCACCTGCGAGGTGACCCCGCACCACATCTATTACGATACCGAGTCAATCACCGACGAGAATCGTGGTCTGATGCAGATGAACCCACCGCTTCGAACCGGTGACGATCGACTGGCCATGCTCGAAGCACTCCGCGACGGAACACTCGATTACCTCGCCACCGATCACGCACCGCACACACTCGAAGAAAAAGACGACGGAGTCTCCGGCCAACCACACCTGGACACCTACGCAGCCTTCGTGACCTGGATGATCGCCGAAGCCCAATTCACTCCACAACGCATCGCAGCCGTCTGCTGCGAGAACCCCGGCACATTCGTCAATCCCTACACCGCTCCACGACGCTTTGGACGAATCGCACCCGGCTACAACGCCGCACTGACCGTGCTCAACCTCAATCGCCCCGTCACGATCCATCGCGACAACCTGGCCACTCTCTGTGGATGGTCTCCGTTCGAGGGCACCACCTTCCCAGGCTCTCTCGAAGCCGTCTTCTTCAACGGACAACGCCTCCGCTAAACACCGTCGACGATTGCGACTGCGACTCACGAAGTCTAACCTGTGCACCCAACCCAACCCTCCTTTGGGACACACACCGTGAAACAATTCTGTCTGGCACTGACCGTCGCGCTCATCCTCGCCGCTGCTGCCACCGTTTCCAGCACGGCGCCCCAAACCAACCCGTTGCCCGAACATGTCCGGATTCAGACCGGAGACCGCAACCCGTGGACCAACCTTCAGTTCAACGACCGACGCGAAAACTTTCAGTTCGTGATCGTCACCGACCGAACCGGAGGCCGACGGCCTGGTGTCTTCAGCCGGGCTGTCGATCAAATCAACCTCATGCAACCCGAATTCGTCCTCTCCGTCGGTGACCTCATCGAAGGCTACACCGAAGACCCGGGACAGTGGGCACTCGAATGGTCCGAGTTCGAAACGGTTGTCGATCGGCTCGAAATGCCTTTCTTCTTCTGTGCCGGCAACCACGACATCAGTAACATTCCAATGAACGACGACTGGAACCGACGGTTCCGACGCAGCTACTACCACTTCCTCTACCACGACTGCCTGTTCCTGGTGCTCAACTCCGAAGACCCACCCAAGACCGGCCCGTTCCACTTCAGCCAACCCCAACGTGACTGGGCCGTGAAGACGCTCAAGGAAAACCGAGACGTCAGATGGACGTTTGTCATCACCCACAAGCCAACCTGGACCTACCCACAAACCGATCTCGCCAAACAGGGCTGGACTCAAATCGAAGACGCACTTTCCGGCAGGCAGTACACCGTATTCAGTGGACACAAACACGCCTACGCACGCTTCATCCGACGGGGCCAAGAATACTACATGCTCGCCACAACCGGCGGCAGCTCCACGCTCACCGGACAACAGGATGGTCGGTTCGATCACTTCGTCTGGGTCACCATGACCGCCAAGGGCCCCGTGCTGGCCAACCTGATGCTCGATGGAGTCCAACACAAGACCGTCCGGACGCTCGCCGACCCCTCGGCCGATAAATGATCCTTTTCACCCCGGGCAACTTCAGCAGCCGGAAACAACAGGCTAATCATGACCCGATTTCTTGAAGGCCAGGTGGCGCTGGTGACCGGCGCCGGACGAGGACTCGGCCGAGCGTTCGCCGAACACCTCGCCGCAGCCGGAGCCAAAGTCGGTGTCCACGGAATGCGGGAGCAAGGGCCCAGTGAATACGGCGAAGGCACCACGCTGACCGATACCGCCCGAGAAATCGGTGAATTCGGACAGGTCCAGACACTCAAAGTACTCGCCGATCTTACTGACGGCGAACACGTCGAACGGATCGTCAGCGATGTCACACAACAACTGGGACCAATCGACATCCTGGTCCACAACGCCGGAGGCGATATCGCCGCACTGGGCGGAAAACCCGACCCCAACGACGCCGTGATGATCAGCCCCGATGACATCAAGGCCGTGCTCGACCGCAACCTGCTGACCACCATCCTCGTCTGCCGAGACGTCGCCGGCAGGATGATCCAACGCAACGAACAATCCAGCGAGGATCCGAGCCCAGGAGGACGGATCATCACGATCAGCTCGATCGCAGCCTTCACTGGAACCGCACAAGGTGCCATCTATGCCACGGCCAAGGCCGGTCAGGTGGCCTACACTCGAAGCCTCGCTCAACAACTCAGACCGCACAACATCACCGTCAACAGCCTCGCACCCGGTGATACACGCACCGGACGGTTCATGAACACCCGAGATGTCGACCAGCAGCGGATGGTCACCGAAGGTACTCTCGAACGAATCGCCACGGTCGACGAGGTGGCTCGAGTCGTCGAATTCTTCGCCGGACCGTTGGGCCAGTTCGTCAGCGGACAGACTATCCGAGTCGATGGCGGACACCAGGCCTGGTCCGCCTAACACGTTCCGGCCTACGACTCGGTCGCCGTCGCCTGCCTCGATCGAACATTCGACCCGCCCGGAGCACTCCCGACCAGACGATTGAACAGGCTGTTCGGGTTCATCATCCAAAGCAACGCCGGACTCGCCACAAAGATCGAACTGTAGGTTCCCACCACCACGCCCACCACCAAGCAGAAGGCGAAACCGTGGATCCCGTCTCCTCCTCCAAAGTACAGGATCACGACCACGATCAATGTGGTCAGTGAGGTCAACAGAGTTCGTGCCAAGGTCTGGTTCAGACTCTGGTTGACCATCTCGGGCGTCAACGAGGGATTCTTGCCACGCACCTCGCGGATACGGTCAAACACGACGATCGTGTCGTTCAACGAATACCCGACAATGGTCAAGAAGGCGGCCACCATCGGCAGGTTGATCTTGAAGTCCTGCAACAGAAATACGCCACCGTCCATCCCCATCTCCGAAGCCGCCAAACCCGCCAGTGCAACACCACCCAACACAACCAGTACGTCGTGTACCAACGCCACAACCGCCGCCAAGCCGAAATCAATTCGCTGGAAACGGAACCAGATATAGGCCACGATCGCCACCAGGCTGAACAGCATCGCCAAAATCGCTGACTGCTGCATTTCGTTCGCCACAGCACTGTCGAACGATGTCACCTCGTCAAAACGAGGTTGACCGTCCAGACTCGCAACCATACCGGCCAATGCCGTCTCGATCGTCGCACCGGTGATCGACTTCTTGAACCGCACGGCCCAGATCAGGGATCGAGCCGCAAGCGGATCGGATCCGCCAGCTGAAATCTCGAACTCCAACTCGGCCTGAACCGCGTCACCCTTCGCTGACTCACTCCCACCGCCCAACGCACCAGCCAATGCCTCCGCCACGTACGCCTGGACGTTCTCACGTTGTACCTCGACCTTGTCGTCACTCGAAAACGACACGGTGACTTGGTGCCCTTGGTGGTAATCCGCATCCAATGGATCGTCGATTTCCGCAACAGGACCCGGACGAACAGACATGGTCGCCAACTGGTATTCCGAATCCGCAGCGAATGCCGAGGCGATCCAATTCTGGATACGCTGGTTGACCGTATCTCCGTCGCCCCCGGACGTCCGAGTGGTCGTCGTCCGCAAACGAAACCGTCGCCGACCATCGATCGCAACCGCCGCGTCATCTGCACCGATCCCCGTCAATTCCTCAAGCGACATAGAATCGCTCAGCGATTTCGCGTCCTCGACACTCTGCAACTTGTCGCGAACCGTGTCCGTTGACGCATCATCCGGTGTTCTCAACAACTCGAAACTTACCGCGCGACCACCACGAAAATCGATATCGAAATTACTCGCGCCCCGAGAAAACAAGGCGGTCATACCGCAGACGATCACAATCAACGACACCACCGCGGCAATCTTCTGACGCCCGACAAAATTGAACTCCCGACCGGTAATGCCCGGCAGACTGTTCATCTTCAACTGCTCGCGATGCTTGAGCCGCTCCCAGATGTCAAACAACAACCGGCCCACAAACAACGCCGTGAACATGCTCATCACGATCCCGATGAACAGTGTCACCGCAAAACCGCGAACCTGATCAGTGCCGATCATGTACAACACCACCGCCACCAACAACGTGGTCACGTTGGCGTCGACAATCGTGGTGAACGCCCGGTTGAAACCGTTCTGGATCGCCATTCGGACCACGCCACCACGTCGCTGCTCCTCACGGATCCGCTCGAAAATCAATACGTTCGCATCGACTGCCATTCCGATAGTCAGCACCAAACCGGCCAAGCCCGGCAACGTGAAGGTCGCCTCGATGAAGATCATCGTCCCCATCACCAACACCAGGTTCAACATCAGACAAATCACGGCCACAACACCCGAGAAACGGTAGTAGCCGATCATGAACACAACCACTGTGATCGATGCGATCGAGATCGCTACCACACCCTTCCTCTGAACGTCGCCGCCAAGTGTCGGAGAAATTGTCATCTCGCTGATCGGCTCGGGCTTCAAGGGCACTTCCAATGCCCCCGCCTCAAGCACACCAATCAACTCGTTGATCTCCTGGCGAGTGAAGTCGCCTCGGATGATGCCGCTGCTGCTGATCCGACTCTCAAGAGTCGGCGCCGAAAAGACCTTTCCGTCCAGGATGATCGCCAACCGACGGTAAAACCCCTCGGACTTGTCCGGCTCGTTGCTGCCGGTCAAATCGGCAAAGCGGTTCGAACCGCCAATGTTCAGAGTGAAACCGACCGCCAACCGGCCGTTGTCGTCGTTGGTCTGGTAGACACGGTAAAGATGCTCACCCTTGACACGCAGGTTCTCGTCCTCGTACGACACCAATACGTGCTCGACCTCCACACCCTTCAGGTTCGCACGCGGCTCGACCAACACGTCGTAACTGCTGTCCACCTCACCATTGGGATCCACCGGCAACCACTCACCCAACAGTCGCGATCGACTCGAACCGCCGTCCACCACAATCTCGATGACCTGCGTCTCGCCGTCTGGCAACGCCCCTGCCTTCTGGACCAGGTTCTGGAACTTGGCGTCTCGAGAATTGGCCAAGATCGCCAACTCGAGACTCCCCAGACGCGTCATCATCCGCTTGGTCTGCTCGACCACCTGCGGGTCCGCCTTGGGGATGATCACCTCGATCCGGTTCGTACCCACCGGCCGAACCGTCAATTCCTTGTTGCCGCCAGGGTTGGCCCGCTTGTTGATCGCGGTGGCCATCTGAGACATCACGTCGGCGGTCAACTCCTTGCCCTGCTTCGCACGCAACTCCTCGTCCACTTCCAGGATCAGAATCGCTCCGCCAGCCAAATCAATGCCTAGATTGATGCCCGAAAAAATCGTCTCGATCAGGCCCGCGTCGTCGTCCGACACGATGTCCCGCTCGGGACGCTTTGATCTCGACAACTCCAAAGTTTCCAACGCCGTAAAACTCGGGATGTGCTTCTCCAAACCCGCATTGTTCACCAGTGTGTTCGAAAGAGTCAACTTGCGCAAACCCGTCAGCTTCGACAGGTTCGACAACCCCGCACTCGTGATCGCCGTGTCCGACAAATCTAAGCTGTGCAGTTCGTCCAACTCGGACAATTCACCCAACTGCTCGTCGGTGATGCGAGTCCCCGAAAGGTCCAGCACCAACACGCGAGACACCCGAGCCAGGTCAGTAAGCTGCTCGGCCAACTGAGACGGACTTGCCGAACGAGACAACACCACTCGCTCGATCTTCTCGCGCTCGTCATCCTGCTCGACCACCGCACCGGCACGACGCAACTTGATCATCGGATCCGTGTCACTGCAACCCGACACCGACAACACCAGTAACAACGCCGGCACACAGGCCAGACTCCACACACTCCTCATCACGCCACTCCCGGTCGACTTGCTCATCGTGATTCCACTCACCATTCGATCAACCATCACTTCGTGCCCGTTTCAGCCGGTTTCTCAGCCGGTTTCTCAGCTGGTTTCTCAGCTGGTTTCTCAGCCGGTTTCTCAGCCGGTTTCTCAGCCGGTTTCTCAGCCGGCTCACCAATCGTACTCGGCCGACTCGCCGGCTTCACCCTATCCGAACTCTTTCCGTCCGACAGATAGTGAACCGTCAGCTTCGGACGAACTCGACCCAGAGTTTCCTTGATCTCGGCCGTGACCGGATACGACTTGGTCCCCGCGTCCCACTTCTTCTCGGCTTCTTCGTGCACCCAGTTCTCCGCGGCTCGAGCGACCACTTCTTTGGCCATCGGCCACAGGGCCAGCGTGATCGCCGTCAGCACAAAACCCAAGCGAAACGTCAGGTCCTCCATCCGTAATGCCATCGCCAGCAATCGACCCAGGCTCAAAGGCACCACGAACGTCGCCGAAATCAACAGGATGGCTCGCGTCCCGTCACCACTGTCGAAATACCACTGCGGCTGCAGACAATACACCGTTGCCACGATCGCCACGTACAACAGGCAGAGCACGGCCACCAGTCGGCCCGGTAACATTTCTCGCGAAAACATCCAGATGCCCAGACCGATCAAGACCACGCCCAGCCCCAACAGGAACCGCGTACCGTTCTCCAGATCGAAGAACAGGCCGGGGACAAGAGACCCCACGGCAATCAGGCCACCAAAACCCAGCACGCCCATCGTCACATAACTGTCGGCAAACTCCTCGCGAACCGACAACCGCCGCGAAACCAGAATTCCGCCAATCACCGCAGCCACAAACCCCAGACCCGTCCCCCAAGCAGGAATCTCGGCCAAGATCCGCAGCAATCCGAGTTCGTTCATCGCCTTGACCTGTCCTTACCTGTGCCAGCCTGACCTGTGAAACCGAGTCCCTGGAACCGACTCGCCGTGACGACTTCCTCTAACTAAGGCCCGAATCCGAATCGACATCACTGCCGAACGGCTTGGGACCCTGGATGCTACGACGCAACAGTCTCAATTGAGTGTCTGGCCCAACCTCCAACACCACCTCTTCGTTGTCCGTGTCGATCGAAATGATCGTCCCCACGATGCCGCCGATGGTCACCACACGGTCGTGCTTCTTCAAAGACTCGACCAACGCCTCTTGTTTCTTTCGAGCCTTCTTCTGAGGACGCAGTACGATGAAGTAGAAGATCAAACCCATGCCGATGATCGGCACAGCCATACCCGACAACGACGGCGGCTCGGACACTTCGCCCGCCGCTTCGCCATCGGCAACCGCGTCAGTCGCAGCCGCGGCCGCGGCAGCAGGTGGTTCGGACGCCTTACCGTCCTGGGCAGTAACCGACCCCGCAAACACCAACACCAGCAGCCCCAAAAGGGTCGCTGCTAAAATATCACTGAACCTCGCTCGCCCACGTGCCCAGAACATCACACGCATCCCCCGTACCTCTCACACATCGTCTTGTTACACGACACCGACCACAGGCCGGAACGCGACCACCCGGCTCCCGGGACGGGCCAAACTCGTATTCTAGAGAGATGCCGAAACCTCAGCAAGGTGAACCGATCTAAACTCATCCAGCCCGCCCACACGGATCGCTTCACGCAACGATCGCAGGAAGTCCTGGTAGAACACGAGGTTGTGGTATGAGACCAGGATCGGCCCCAGCATCTCCTGAGCCAGGAACAGGTGACGCAGATAACCGCGACTAAATCGACTGCAAACCGTGCACGCGCACCCGGCATCCAGTGGCCGATCGTCGGTTCGGTGCTTCAAATTCTTCAACCGCACCACACCCTCGGACGTGAACGCCGATGCACTCCGGCCATTTCGCGTCGGCATCACGCAGTCAAACAGATCCACACCCCGAATTACCGCCTCGTACAAATCCCTCGGCGTCCCCACACCCATCAAGTATCTCGGCCGATCCTCGGGCAACATCACCGTCGTCACATCCAGCGTCGCATACATCGACTCCGGTGATTCTCCGACACTCAGCCCCCCGACTGCGTAGCCGGGAAAATCCAACCGCAACAACCCCTCGGCCGAAATCTCACGCATCGATGGATCGGTCCCACCCTGCACGATCCCGAACAGAGCCTGGTCCGTGCGAGTCTGAACGTCCTTACAGCGACGGGCCCAGTCGGTCGTTCGGTCGACGGCCCGCCTGAGTCTCTCGGGCGAAACATCCGACGCCGGACACTCGTCCAGACACATGATGCAGTCGGCTCCCAACTGCTCCTGCAACCCAACCGCCCGTTCCGGAGTCAATTCCATCCAACTGCCGTCAATGTGCGACTTGAACGACACACCTTCGTCGGTCAGCCGCGACGATTCAGCCAGACTGTAGACCTGGAACCCACCACTGTCGGTCAGGATCGGCCCGTCCCACTGCATGAAGCCATGCAGGCCCCCAAGTGCCTCGACCACTTCCGCGCCCGGTCGCAATGCCAGATGATATGTGTTGGCCAACACCATCTCGGCACCCGTCGCTCGCAATTGCTCCGGCCACAAACCCCGCACCGTCCCACGCGTCCCCACCGGCATGAAGGCCGGTGTCTGGACCGTTCCATGAGGCGTGTGCCAGGCACCGCAACGGGCCGACGTCGCCGTACTCGTTGCCGTGATCTCGAATTCAAAACCCGTCGCACGATCACTCACTGAATCCCCTCCAGTGCATCATTGATCTGTTCGACATACCACAGGAAAAATCGAAACACGAAGAATACGATGAACGTAGCCACCACTCCCCAGACCGCCCAGGCAATGGCATTGCACAACAGTCGCAACGACCGCTCCGCCTGCTCGCGAAATCGAGGACTCAGACGCTCCAACTGCTCGGGCACCGTGCCCGACGTCTCACCCACGTCGACCATTTCGATGAAGTCCTCGGGAAACAAACCCGTGTCAGCCAGGGCAACCGTCAACGAATCACCCGATTCGATCGACCGACACACCGATTCACACTTCGACTGAAATGCCCCGTTCCCAGTCGCCTGAAATGTCGCACGCAAACTCTCGCGGATCGACATCCCTGTCTGCTGAGTCAGATAATACGCCCACGAAAACCTCGCGATCGCAAACGATCGCTGGCAACTCCCGATCACCGGCATCGACAACGACAACCGGTCGACGATCTGCCGAGCCGTGGTGACCTTCGAAGCCAGCAGGTAACCACCACCCAAACACATCAACGTACCATAGACAATCGCCAAGAACGTGATCGCTCCGCCCGGACCACGTAAACCAAACGTGATCTCCGAAACCATCTCACCACCAGGCAACATGCCCAAGACCAGGATCACCAACGCAATCACTCCGGTCGCCAACAGGAACTGCAGCACCGGCCAGGTGATCTGAGACACAAAACGACGCCGTAACGCTACGGTGTTGTCGAAATGATCGGCCAGGTGCTCCAACACCTCCGGCAAAGCGCCACTGTGCTCAGACAACCGCACCATGTCGATCACTAACGGCGGAAAACTGCGACCCTGCCGAGACATCGCGTCGGAAATTTCCTCGCCCGAACGCACCTGACTCGCCAGATCCGCGAACGACTCGCGGCAACGCACGTCCCGCACCTTTCGGCCGGCCAACTCCAAGGCCCGCACCACCGGAACGCCCGAATACAACATCGTGGCCAAGTTGCGACAGGCAATCGCCAATGCCGTCTTTCGAATCTGACTTCTCAACACAGCTTACGCCTCGCACGACCCGAAGATTCGCATCACAACAACCAGCACATGTCGATTCTTTCGGCAGCCCACCAACCCGTCAACGCCGACTGGCCACGCCCGTTGCGTTCCGCCTAAGATTCTGTCACAGTGTCGCGCATCATGCCCGCTGACTTTCTCGACCTCGACGGCCGCGACGTCCTGGTGATGGGTGTGGCCAACCGCAAAAGCGTCGCGTGGCACGTGGCCCAGGAGCTCGGTCACGCCGGAGCTCGCGTGCTCTACGCTGTCCGAAGCGACGAACGAGCCAACACCGTCAAACAACTCGCCGGCGACGATGCCGTCGTGATCCGCTGCGATGTCGAACGGCCCGAAGACATCGAACGACTGGCCAAACAGGTGGCCGAGAACACCGACCAACTGCACGGCATCGTCCATTCCATCGCCTTTGCCGACTATTCGGCCGGATGGCTGCCGTTTCACGAAACACCCCGCGCCGCCTTCCTCCAGGCCGTCGATATCAGCTGCTTCTCGCTGATCGCTGTCTCCAACGCACTCAGCCAACAACTCGACCCCGACAACGGCAGCGTCGTCACCGTTTCGATCTCCACCACTCGCATGACCGCCGAAAACTACGGCTACATGGCACCCGTCAAAGCCGCACTCGACAGTTCCGTCTGCTTCCTCGCCAAAAGCTTCTCGGCCTTCAGCCGAATCCGCTTCAACGCCGTCTGCCCCGGACTGCTCAAGACCTCCGCCTCGGCCGGTATCCCCGGCTATGTCGACAGTTACCTCTACGCCGAAAAAGCCACCCTCAGAAAACAAGCCGTCCACACCAGCGAAGTCGCCAACACCGCCGCTTTCCTCCTCTCGCCACGCTCCGCCGGCATCAACGCTCAAGGACTCGTCGTCGATGCCGGCATGGGCGTCAACTACTTCGACAGCCAACTCGTCAGCGGCACCGACACGCAACCCAACTCCAGCCCCCAACCTGCGCCGTGACCGGATCCGCGGACCCAAACACAGACCGACTCACCGCAGCCACCGCAGCAACCAAAGCAAAACAAAGACAACTGGCTTCGGTCGCAGTCGGACTGCTCTGCCTGGCCCTCTCCGCCTGGGCCTCGCGTGACCTGGGACTCACCACCGACGAACCCCGCTACATCAACAACAGCCAAAGACTCCAGCAGTGGTTCGGCGAACTCGTCACCCGCGGCCCGTCAGTTGCCTTTGCCGACGATCAACTCGACGACGGGTGGTATTGGGCTCGCACAGAAAGCAAGAACCTGCCACTGGTCAGCCTGGTCGGATCATTAGGCCAATACACCCTCGGACTCTTCGACTCGCCACCACACTCTCACCGATGGGGTAACCTTCTGGTACTGGCGGTCACCTGTGGCGTCGTCTTTTCCTGGATCTGCGAAGAACTCTCGGCCCAGGCAGCTGCCGTCGCCGTTCTCGCCCTGATCGGCATGCCGCGACTGTGGACCAACGCGATGTTGATGAGCATCGATCCGCTGGTCGCCTCGTTCCAGATCCTCGCCTGCTGGGCGCTCTGGCAAAGCCACGCACAAGTCGACTCGCAAGGACAAACCCGGTGGCGATGGGCGATCGCCTTCGGAGTGCTCGCGGGTGTCGGAGCCATGGCCAAGCCGACTTTCTGGCTGATCGTCCCCGTCTGGATCGTCTGGGGACTCGTGACCGGGCCACGACGAAACGCCAAAGCCGCCGCCTGCCTGGTCACCGTCGCCCCCCTGGCCGGACTGCTACTGATGCCGCCCTGGTGGAGCAACCCCATTCTCGGATTCTTCGACTACGTCCGACTGCTGCTCGACGACCCCGTCGGCTGGAAGATCGATGTCTATTACCTGGGGCACATCTTCCAGGCCGAACTCGTCCCCGGTGCCCAGCCCGTCCCGGTCCCCTGGCACAGCGTGCCGTGGCTCTCGATCATCACCACGCCGCCCTGGATCCTGGCACTCGTCACCATCCAGGTGCTCGGCCTGGCACTCAACCTGCTCGCCAATGGCCTCGCCCGACGATCCAAAACCCACCGGACAACCAGGCAAACAAACAGCCCGGATGGCTCCAACCACCCCGCACCAACAGAACTCCAGGGACTCTGGCTGTTCGCCGCTCTCGTGCTGCCGCTGATCGTGATGCTCCCCAGCACGCCCGCTCATGACGGCACCCGACTCTATCGACCCGCCTTCTACTTCGCCGCCATCCTCGCCGCCGCCGGCTTCGAACGCATCAGGCGAAGACTCCCCGCCCGCTCGCAAACACCTTGCGCCTGGACCGCCGTGGCAACTCTTGTGGCCACCACCGCCTGGACCAACCTGTCGATTCACCCCGCCGGACTCTCCTACTACAACGCCGCAGTCGGTGGCTTCACTCAAGCCGCCCAACCCGTCCGACAACCCCGCTCACTCCCCGTCCTCCGCAGACCACTCTACGAAGTCACCTACTGGTGGGAACTCTTCAACCGCGACGCCATCGAAGACATGCAATCCCACCTCCCACACCAGGCCCGCCTCACGTTCTTCCCCGAACACTACGGACGACACCTGCTCAAGGAATGGGGACACCTGAGAGACGACATTCAACTGGTCGGGACCGCCGAGGCCCAGTACATGGTGATGTACGCCAGGATGGGACGACTGATGGACCCGCGAGTGCATCCCTCGGGAGCTCGCTTCCTGGCCGATCAGCCGGAGTGGGAACTGAAAGTCCACGACGTGCGCGTCGCCGTGCTGGTCAAGGTCAACCAGAAATGACCGCGGCACCCTGGTGAGAACTGCGGACTAGCGACTGCCGGAAATGCAGTACAAGCCGGCCCGAGTCCTCAGGAAGATCTCGCCGTCAGAAAACACTGGAGTCGAATTGCTTTTTTCTTCGGGACCCAACCGATTGCTCGACACCAACTCAAACTTCTCGGGAGATGGACGAAACACATGAGTCGTCGCCGACTGATCGGTCACGTACAGGTGATCCCCAGCCCGCACCGTCGACCCCCACACGTTGCCCGACGGCAGCCGAGCCTGCCACGCCAACTCGCCCGTCTTCACCGAAATGCACTCGACCGTACCCGGGCCGGCATTGGCAATGTAAACATGCTCGCCCACGACCACTCCCGATCCGATCCTCTGAGGCTGCTTGGACTCGACTCGCCACAATCGGTGAGTCCGCGTCACGTCGCCACTGCCTCCGAGCCGGAAACCGATCCTCGGCCCCTGGTAACCGCCCATCGCAATGCCAATGTCACCGGCAATCAACGGCGACGTGTACACCAGGTCGCCGCGAGGCGACGGCAAACCGCCCACACTCCACAACACCTCGCCCGTCTCAGGATCGAATGCGGCCACTCGAGTCGGCATACTGCAGATCAACTGGTCCGATCCGCCCACGCTGGCCATCACCGGAGTACTGAACGAAGCCACCATGCGTGGATCACGATCGTTCGCTCCACCCGCCTCCTCCGTCTTCCACAACACCTTGCCACTGGTCAACTCGACGGCCAGCATGAACGTCTCGACACCCGGCCCATGATGCAGGAACACCCGGTCGTTGTGGATCACCGGCGACGAGGCGTAGCCCCAGATATGAGTCGCGTCGCCGGGATCGAGTTCCCACTGCAACGCGCCAGCATGGTCGTAACAAAACAGGCCGGCCGAACCATGCCACACCACAACTCGCGTGCCGTCGGTGACGGCTGACGAAGCACCGTACGGATTGGTCTTGTGAGTCGGCTCGACCGACCCGAACTCAACCACCCGCTTCCAGAGCTCATTGCCCGTTTGGCGGTCGTAACAGTACAGACCACGCTCGCGACCGTTCAGACTGGCACAGGTCAGGAACACGCGGCCCTTAGAAATCACTGGCGTGCTGTGGCCGGGATGCGGCAACCCAATCCGCCACTTGACGTTCTCCCGAGCACTCCACTTCACCGGCACCTGCTCGTCCGAATGACCGTCGCCACGGATTCCACGGAACGACGGCGAATCGGCCGCCTCCGTGTCGCCGAAACACACCAACCCGAACAGGCACAACCAGACTCCGCAGCCACTCAAACCCAGCCCCGTCGAATCACGCATGCCGGACACTCCCCTCACCTTGATTGAAAACCCGCGATACAGGCAGTCTTGTCGCCTTCAGTCGCCGACTTCAGTCTAAGACCCCGCCAACCGACCGGCAACTTCACGCCAAACTAGGCGACCGCACGACGAATCAAATGGCCCGACCGGACCGCACGGTCCAACAGACTGTCCAAGCCTCGACACGCCGCAGCGGCTGACACGTCCCGCAAACAGGACATGTGACCGCTCCCGGAATACGGACACGTCTTGTGATAACTGGCTCGACAGGACACGCCGGTCTCGAGCAACACGTGCCCCGACGGAGGTGGTCCCGAACGACGCGCCGACGTGCAGGTGAACAGGCCCACCACTCGAGTCCCCATCGCCGCAGCCAAGTGCATCGGACCGCTGTCATTAGTGATCAACGCGTCGACACCACCCAGTACCGCCGCCAACGACTTCAAACTCGTCCGACCCGCCAAATTTTCAACGCGGCCACCAGACGCCTGGCCCAGGATCAACTCCTTCAACCGAGCCGCACGGATCCGCTCGTCCGGCGAACCCACCAACACCACCGACGCACCATGTTCGTGAATGGCATGAGCTCCCACCCTGGCGAACTGCTCCAACGGCCAACGCTTCGTCTCCCAACGAGAACCCGCATGCAACGCCACCACCGAACCGCCCAGCTGACGCAACACCACGTCGGCCCAAGCGCGATCGGCACTCCCAATCGCAATCCGAGCGTCCGGCCTCAAATGACCCTGGCCCAGGCTCTCGGCCACACGCCAATACCGACGATGGGCCGGAACGTCCCGACCCGTGTCCTCGAGTAATCCATGACACGACCAACCCGACCCCTCGCGAGCTGTCTCCAATCCCAGCCTCACGGACGCACCAGTGGCTCGTGTCATCAGCCCGGTTCGCAACAAGCCCTGCAAGTCCAGAACCAGGTCGAATCGACGACTCCGCAACTCGGACAACAGACGACGCCAGGCCGACCAACCACCATGACGCCGGTAGACGATCCAGTCGGACAGATCCGGATGGCCAGAGACCAAATCCGACAACGTGTCGCTGATCACCCACGTGACCTTCGCCCCGGGAAATCGCGAGGCCAGTGCACCCAGCACCGGCAGCGATTGGACCACGTCGCCCAATGCCGTTGGCTTGATCACCGCGATCCGCTTCACATCCGTCTCGGCCAAACGGCGGGCTATGGAGTCGGAAAACATGACAAGGACACACGTCAACCACGGGAGACGATTCGGGCAGCCGCAGATCCTACCGACCGGATCCTCGAACCAACAAGATCAGTTCTCCACAACCCATCCGAAACTCGCTCTCATTCCACACGCCCGGCACGCCGGTAGTAACGACTCAGCACTCGGACCCGAAACACCTGGTAGGCCACGACAGTCCCCATCACCGCCAGGCCCGCAGCGAAAATGATCGGGTACTGCCACGGAGGCTCACCCGGCAAGGTGTCTGCAAACTGCTGCCGACGAACACCCAGCAAAACGGCGTAACCCACAACGCACGACAACGTCATGAACCAGACCAGCCGAACCCGGAAGAACAACCCCGATGCCACAATCAACAACGGATACCCCACCAGGATCGGACCGGGTGGGACCGAGTTCTGAGCCAACACGGCCGTCAACAACCCGGCGTCGGCAGCACACCAACCGAAACGCACCGCCCCCTGAACACGATCGCCTCGCAACAACCACTGGCAGACAACCGACAGCACCATCCAGCCGGCCAGGATCGACATCACCCGCAAATGCACACCCGGGGACTCGCTGTCGCCACCGATCAGGAATCCGACCTGGTTGATCCCAGCCGCCAGGCCCAGGGCGACCAGATGAGCCAACAGCACCGGCTGCCGGCGACCCCAACGCCGGAATCGATGAATAACACCTCCCGGCCGAGCCTGCACGTTCTCTCGCCTCAGGTATCGCTCCAGATCATCGGCCAACTCGGACGCCGAGTCGTACCGGTTGGCAGGATCCTTCTCGAGACACTTCAAACAAATGTGCTCCAACTCGCGAGACAACCACGGCTCCAGCGACGTCGGCAACTCGGGATCGACCTCGAGCACCCGAACCAATGTGTCCAACGGATTGCTGACCCCGAACGGGGCCCGGCCGGTGATCAACTCGTACAGGATCACTCCCAGGCTGAAGATGTCACTTCGCGGCGAAATCGATTCGACATCGCCCGCCGCCTGTTCGGGAGCCATGTAGGCCGGAGTCCCCACGATCGTGCCACCCGCGATCGACGTCGCCGCGTCACCACGCACCAACGCCAACCCGAAATCCGTCACCAAGGGACGCTGCTCCTCGTCCAACAGAATGTTGGCCGGCTTCAAGTCGCGGTGCACGATCCCATGATTGTGCAAATGGTCCACAGCACGAGCGATCTCTGAGACCCAACCGGCAGCCATGTCCGGCTCGACCCGGTTCCCCGCCGACGACCGACGCCACAGACCCGCCGGAGACGTCAACAACAAAACCGAATCGTCCGACCCAACCGCACGCGCATCCGCACCGTACGACTCGCTCACCAACTGCTGCTCCAAACTGCCTCCCGCTACGTAGTCCATCGCAATGAAGTGCTGGCCATCAAACTCACCAACCTCTAATACCCCCACGATCCCCGGATGACGTAGACGAGCCGCCGCACGAGCCTCACTGTGAAAACGGGCCACGTCCACCTCCGCTCCCATTCGGCCCGGAGTCACCAACTTCAATGCCACCGTGCGGTCCAGGTCCGTCTGACGCGCCAAATACACCACACCCATCGCACCACGACCAATCCGCTCCAGCAACTCGTATCGGCCGAACCGAGTCCCAATCCGATCGCCACTCGAATCAGACTCGGACTCTCCAACACCCAAAGTCCGCCCGCTCTCTGACTCCAATCCCGAAACATCACGCGGTTCGAACACCACTGTCGCTGGAACCAATGCCTCGAGACGAGACAGACACCCGATGAACTCGGCTAACTCTGGCTCAGAAACCAGCAACCGATCCCCCGCCTCGCGGTCGTCGGCCTGGATCGCGTCGACCAGCCGGTCCAGCGCATCGATCAAGTTGGACTCGAGTGGCGTCGCGTCAGAATCACGCTCCTCAGGCACTCTCGACATCCTGCAACTGCTCTTTCAGTTTCCTCAAAGCCCGAAGCCAGAGCATCTGGGCCGCCGGACGTGAACGACCCATTCGCTCAGCCACTTCGTTGAAACTCAACCGCTGCACATTTCGCAACAAGATCACCTCCTGGTAATCCTCATCCAGACGACTCACCGCTTCGGCCAACTGGATTTCGCGCTCGTGCTGCATCACTAACTGGCTCGGAGTCTCGCTCCGAGCCGCTGGATCAAGCCGAAACAGACTCGACCCGTCACCGGGCAACTCCATCGGCACCTCCCGCTGGATCCGCCGCTTGGCCGTCCCCTTGTAATGCCGGATGTAGTCGGTGGCGTTGTGCTTGAGTATCTGTTTAAGCCACGACAGCCACTCGCCCTCGGTCTGACCCTGGAACCCGTCCAAACCACGGTAGGCCTCCAGCAATGTCTGCTGAACCAGATCCGAAGGATCCACCTTCGCCTGCAGCCAACTTTCGATGTGCACCCGAGCCAACACCCGGACGTAGTTGCGGCAACGAGCAAACAACTTGTCCCGCGCCCCGTCGTCGCCCGCGCGAGCCCGCTCGAGCAGATCGATCAACATCGAACCGCTGCTGTCAGATTCGGACATGCTCTCTCGACACCCGGGGCCATGGGACAACCCGCTCAGTCTAACCCTGCCCGGACGGCGGCCGCTACCACGACCCGACTGCGGCATTCCCACACGCGACTCCTGCTCCTGCCCCTGCTCCTGCCCCAATGGGCCTCGACTGGAATACTGACATGGATTTCGACCCGGGACACTCGGTGGTGTGATGGAATTGAACATACAGACCCGGCGGACATATCCGACACATGTCACGAGCGATCTGGACGAATCAAACGACCACGGGACGACAGGCGGCAGGCAGGCACCAGGCCCGATTCAGATCTTGCCACGCTTCCGCCGACTCGCCTCCATCAGCAACTCACGCTCCCCATCGCTCAGGCTCGCCTCGCCCTCGCGACTGATCTTCTCGAGCAACGCATCGACCTGGTCATCGAGACCATCGACCGACGGCTTGTAGACTCGGACCGAAGGCCGAACCGCACGGCGACGCCAGAACCGCATTCGTTTGGATACCCCGTCCGAAATCGAACTCAAGCGGATCCCGCTTCGATGGTAACCATACCCGAATGCCGCTCCGCCCAAATGAGCCATGTAGGCGACATGAGTCTCACCGCCAAACATCCCCAATGCACGTATCACGTCCAACACCACCAGGCCCACAACCAACATCCCCAACTCGACCGGGATGAACATCATCAACAACACCTTCATTTTCGGAAAATGGACCGCCGACAGGACCATCACCGCCATCACGCCTCCCGATGCCCCCACCATCGGTACCACGCTGCCACCCGATGCCAACTGCCAACCCAGATGACAGACACCACTGACCAGAACGCCCAGCAAATACACCCAAAAGAACTCGCGCCGACCGTAGATCCCCTCGATCAATCGACCGAACATCCACAGACAAATCATGTTGAAGGCCAAGTGCAATAACGTGGTCTGGTCGTGACAGAACCCGTACGTGATCACTCGCCAGGGAAACTGCCAGGCAATCGATCCGATCTCGGAACGACGCATCACACCCCGTACCCGATATCGCGCCCCGTCCGATTCGACCGCCGCCTCGACAGCAACCCACGAGTCCGGATCGGTTCGGAAGTCGGTGCGGACGTCGAGAAACAACTCGGGGTGCTTCAGACGAACACGCTGCAACTCTCGTGCACCACCGTGTAACACCACCACGTAACTCCCGGCCGACAACAACTGGCCCTCAACACGTTCGACCGGTGCCGGAACGTGAAGATTGGCTCCGTCGCGAGCCACGGTGAACGTGGCCGGGAGATGCAACAGGTGACCCAGTGGCTTGTAAAACCACGTCGCAAAGAAGACGACAATGTTGAGAATCACCAGAACCTTGACGGCCGACATCGGCCCGGACGGACGGGCACCGCCGCCAAAGCCGCCGCCAAAGCCGCCGCCAGATCCGCCACCAGATCCGCCACCAGTTCCGCCGTAGGACCCCTGCCATGAGGCCGATGACGAGGCGTCGTCGCGGTGATAATCGCGATTGTGGATTCCCATGCCCGCTCCCTGGCATCTCATGGACCGGAAATCGGATTAGGAATCCGGCCGGCCGTCTTGGCGTCGTGCCACACACTCCGGCTCGAACCCGAGTGCTACTTCCGTCGGTTCCCCGTCACTCGAGATACCGTCGCCGCTGAACTGCTCGAACCCGGCAGACTGCGTTCCAACGCACCGTTCTGCTTCAACAACCGGTTGGCTCGATCATGGTTCGACTTCAGGTCCCGACGCAACGTGTCCACCGTCTCGATCGACTGGTTGCGATCCTCCTCGGCCGCAGCAATCGCACGCACCAAGCCGTCGATCATGTAACCGGGCAACTTGCCCTCGAGTCCCGCCAGGTCGGCGTTGCCACCCATCAACTCCGCAAACCGCAACCGCAACTGCTCGTCAGCCTTCAAGTCCACTTCGCCCTTGATCCGAGCATCCAGACCCGTGTCGTCGGATGTCTGATCAGCCTGAGTCAGTAGGACCTCGAGATTGACGAAACGGGTCTTCTGGTGAGCGGGAATCAGAGACCTCAGACGCCACTTGCCGCTTCCCCAACTCGCCACCTGGTCCGCCGCCCGCAACTGCCACGTCGGCTTCCAGACACGGAACCCGTTCTGAACCGCTCCGTCCTGAACGAACGTGCCGACAAACCGCACGCTCCCGTCCGCGTTCTTCAGGAATCCATGGACCATCAATGGCTGCTGGTCGTTGCCTCCACCGGTCGACACAACCGCCATCGTTTCCTGATCACGTGTCTGTAGGTAACCGTTTTGCGCGTTGACCGTCACGGTCACGTCGTCAGAGAAATCGCCCCAACCTCGCTTGGCGTTCGCCAGGTCCACCTGGCTCGCGTCGTGACTGAACCGCCCGCGACGCAACTCCTCCTGGTCAGTCTCAAACTCGCCACGGTAACCCGACAATCTCTTGTGCCAGGACGAACGAACCTGGTGAGTCCGAGCCGACAGCGCAATCGCCGCCACAGCTCCGATCAACACCAAACCAGCAAACACCTTCCCCGACCAATGCATTCCTGCTCCTCTCCAGATCTGCCGCCAGACCACACGACCAAGCAATCTTAGGCCCAAACTTCCCGGTCGGTCAAGAAGAATGAACCCCAGGCCGCTCAGACCGACAGCCGACCCGACCAAGCAATCACCCCGATCTCCCCCAACACCAAAACCCGCACAACCTGCCCAACAGACAGACATACCCACTCCCGCCACTCTTGACTACAATTGCCCACCAGCAGCGGCACGCCGCGAACATCGCACGCCACGGATTCCCGTCCAAATGAACTCCGCATCCGTCCGCCGACACAACCTCGCCCCGGACCAGGTGCTCTGCGATCACTGTACCGGCCGCTGCTGCCGATACTTCGCACTGCCCATCGACACCCCCGTCGACCGCAACGACTACGAAAACATCCGCTGGTACATGCTCCACGGTGACGTCTCGGTCTTTGTCGACGACGACAACTGGTACCTGCTCATCCACAACACCTGCGATCAACTCGACCACTCCAACCGCTGCGGCATCTACGACAACCGACCCACCCTCTGCCGAACCTACTCGACCGCCAATTGCGAATTCGACAACGACGCCTGCTACGACCGACTGTTCGAACAGCCCGAACAGATCCAAGAATACGCCGAAGCCCTGCTCGGTCGACGTCGACAACGTGGACCCGTCTCGCTGCCCGTTCTGGAGGCCGCAACATGAACCAGCCACGGATCAAGCCGGTCACCCTCAAGGGGTTTCGTGACCACCTGCCCGGACCGATGCACGCCCGAGAACAACTGATCGACTCGGTCCGAAGTGTCTACCGCAGCTACGGCTTCTCGCCCATCGACACTCCGGCACTCGAGTACAGTGAGATCCTGCTGGGGAAAGGCGGCGAGGACTCCGACAAACAACTGTTCCGCTTCACCGACCAGGGCGGTCGAGATGTCGCCATGAGGTTCGATCTCACCATCCCACTAGCTCGCTATGCAGCACAACACCTGCACGAAATCGGCACTCCCTTCAAACGCTATCACGTGGGAACCGTCTGGCGCGCCGAGAAACCCCAGAAAGGACGCTACCGAGAATTCATCCAGTGCGACTTCGATACGATCGGCACCACGTCCAATACCGCCGACATCGAAACCCTGTTCGTCATCAATGACCTCATGGAACGCATCGGATTCACTCGGTTCACAATCCGAATCAACAATCGCCGATTGCTCAACGGACTGCTCGAAACACTCCAACTCAACGACCACAGCGACCAAGTCCTCCGCTGCCTCGACAAACTCGCCAAAATCGGACCCGAACGAGTTGCCGAGGAACTCAAGCAACGAGTCGGGCTCTCGAGTCAACAGGCGGCCGGAATCCTCGAACTCGCCGACTGCCACGGCACACCCGACACAATCCTCGATCAACTCGCCCTCCGCCTCGACCAATCCGAAATCGGGACCCAGGGTGTGTCACAACTCCGGGAACTCTTCCAAGCCTGCCGGGTGGCCGGGATCCCCGACGACCGCATTCAACTCGACCCCGCCATCGCTCGCGGACTCGACTACTACACCGGCACCATCTACGAAACCTTTCTCGACCAATTGCCCGGAATCGGCAGCGTCTGCTCCGGAGGCCGCTACGACAACCTCGCCGGATTGTTCACCTCACAACCACTGCCCGGCGTCGGAGCCAGCCTCGGACTCGATCGACTCCTCGCCGCCATGCAGGAACTCGAACTCGTCGACCAGAACACCTACGCCGCCGATGTGCTTGTGGCTCACTTCGATTCGCAACACGCCGCCGACTACCTCGCCGTAGCACGACGACTCAGAACCGCAGGCATCTCGTGTGAGGTCTACACCGACCCGCGGCCGCTCGGTAAACAACTGAAGTACGCCGACCGAAAAGGGGTTCGACTCGTCGTGATCGCCGGGGCCGATGAATTCGAAAACGGTACGTGGCAAATCAAGAATCTTGCCAGCGGGGAACAACTCGAGATCAACGACGAACAACTCGTCACAACACTCGCCGACGCACTCGAACAATACGACGACTGACACCTCCTCTTGCCAACTTCACGACGCTTTCTATCATGCCAATCCAATAGAGACGCGATGCCGCCGAAACGATCCGGCACGGGAACCGAGACCTCAATCATGAACCCACACCCAACTCGAGCCGGTATCGCAACACGACTCGCACTCGGCCTGGCACTCGCACTGTTCATCACCCTGCTCGTCGCACCACCACAGGCCCAAGCCCAGGCCGATGCCGCTCCCGCCGATGCCGGTGATACCGACGGATCCGAACAGCCTCAACGCGTTGCCACCTCAGGTGGCACGTTCTGGAACTCGATCGGATACCTGATGGTCACCCTGCTCGTCGGAGCCTCGATCTACGCCGTCTGCCGCTCGAGCCGCCGAAACTGACCGCGGGCCCTATTGGACTGGCTAGTGGTCCAACTGAGCCGATCGCACGAAACTGCGGAATTCGTCCTCGAACTCCGACACCGCTGCTCGCGGCCCCACCAACTTCAACAGGAACGGCCGAGGCCGCATCGGGATCGCCACGCCCAGCAAACGCCAATCCTCGTGAGGACCCGGTCGACTGCCAACCCGACTGCCGAACGTCCCGCGAACATCCAGCCACTCCGATGACGTCCCGTCGACTCGCAATGTCTCACGACGCGGACGACTACCCGGCGACTGCTGAAACTGACCGACCCAACGTTCGAGATTCGCCTCAATCCCACCGCCCATCGTCGTCAATGTCAACATCATCTCGCCCGACTCCGAACCAATCATATACTTCGCCTCGTAGAACTCCGATTCGGGCTGTTCGTCCCACGACGCGGGCACATCGAAACGGATCCCCATCAACTGCTTGACTCGACTCGCAGTGCCCGATCCCAATCCGTCATCTGACGAACTGCTCGACGACTTCGAGTCGTCTCCCGCCTTACGAACCACCACCTCACCGGCCGAACGCACCCGCACTTCCGAAACCGGTGCCTCGGCGCAACCAGTACTCAACGACAACGCGGAACACCCAATCAGCAACAGCCCGCAACTCGAACTCATACCACTCATCACTAAACTGTCTCCTCGGACCGGCCCGTGCGGTCGCGGTACTGCCGACTGGCTCGTAGTAATTGCCTCTGTTCGTCCTCGTTGAGCCCTTCGAATCCACAACCGTGGATCTTTTTCAACAACATGTCGACCTCACGCTCGAACGCCCGCTGCCGATCCTGCTCCTGCTCCTCAACACTCGCCTCGCGATGCTGGCGCCACCGCTCCAACAAAGCCTCCTCGTCTTCGATTGGCTCAAACTCCTCGACCACGTCATCCAATGCCAACTCGTACTCCAACAACGCGGAATCCAATTCGTCGCTGGCCCGCCGGCTGGAAATCTCGTCGAGATTCAACACCAGCACCACGGTACCCAGGGCAACCACCCACGTGCCATGCCAACCCGATTGATCGGCCAGCATCCCCGAAATCAGACACCCCACACCAGAAAGTGCACCCAGTCGAAGGTACAAGTCGGTCGCCGTCTCTTCCACCAGCCACTCCGACAACAAACACTCCAGCACACGACCTCCGTCAAATGGATGCACTGGCAGCAGGTTGATCAGCAACAACGCCCAGTTGATCACAAACAACATCATGATCACCGAACGCACCACGTCGAGTCCCGTCGACACACTCAACGCCGGCCAACCCGACAACGGGTTCAAGGCACCCTCGATCAGCCCGGCTCGCCAGACCGTGATCCCCGTCACCAGGCAAACCATCGAATGAACCGCTGGACCGGCCAAGGCGGTCAAGACCTGGGCACGACGAGTGTCATGCGGGGACGGAAACAACAAGCCGCCTAGAGGCCAGGCCAGGATCTCGTCACACCAGCCACCCGTGCCGCGAGCCACCCACACGTGAGACAGCTCGTGCAACAAGACACTGAAACACAAGACCGCCGTCGCCATCAGCCCCAACGACACACTCGGCAACTGAAGACACAACACCGCTCCAGCCAACACAAACCACACGCTGAACCGGATGCGCGTCCCCGTCCACTCGCCCAAGGCGATCGACCACGACATGACTCGAAACTGCCCAGACATGTGCCTATCGTGCTCTCGCCTCGATCGTCTCGCTAACACGCTTCCACCGCCGACAACCGATCCTATCAATCCGCTGCCGATTTGGGAATCACCCGAGAATCGGCGTCAGGCACTCAACACCAACCCCCCACTAGCTGCATTCCCCGTCCGGGCCGCAACACGGACCAACACCGCTCGACAACTCACCCAAACCAATCACATCAACCAATCCCACTGGACCCGGTCCATCAGCGGGTCCATCAGCGGGTTTCGGAGAAAACGCTCGAACCGTCACGCTACGGAACTCGATTCCCTCGACTACAGTCCACGGATCCTGCTGCCGCACCAACAACTCGACCCCCACTAGCCCCGCCGCACGAAACGACTCGAGCAACCGGTCCTCGCGGTACGCACCGCTCACGCAACCGCTCCAAAGCGACTCGTCACGCTGCAAATGTTCCGGCACATCACGATTCGAGACAATGTCGCTGATCACCGCCCGTCCACCCGGCTTCAAGACGCGGGCCAACTCGTCAAACAACCGGATCCGATCGCCGGGATCCACCAAATTCAATACACAGTTGGACACCACGATGTCGATCGAATCCGACGCCACCAGCGGCCGGTCCCGCCGCCAACCACGAATCGCCGCCTCCGTCCGATGCCAACTCTCGAGATCTCCAATCGACTCGTCAGCCAGATGGACTTCAAGCCGCTCGAGATCCAACGACAGGTCCTGGATGCGGCCCTTCAGAAAACTCACGTTGTCGTAACCGATCGCCGCCGCCACCCGAGACTTTGCACCACGCGCCAACGCCAACATCTCGTCGCTCGCGTCTACCCCGATCACCTCGCCCGTTGGACCGACAACCTGAGCCGCTATGAAACAGGACTTCCCGCCGCCGGAACCCAGATCCAACACAACGTCACCCTCGACGACATAACGACTCGGGTCGCCGCATCCGTAATCCCGCTCGATCACCTCAGAGGGAATCGCTTCCAAAAACCTGGCATCGTACTGAACCGCACAACACAACTCCGGCTCCACCGCACGAGCTGCCGCCGCATAACGCCGCGATACAGCCGCCTGAACCGAAAACTCCTCATTCTGACCTGACATCAACTCGTCTCCCCCCCAATACCGGACCGCCAAAACCGTGTCGCCATTGTAGCGTTGCTTCGACTCCTCGCTACAAACTCGAAACATCGAAACACCTCACCCCGCTCACCCCGCTCACCCCGCTCACCCCGCTCACCCCGCTCACCCCGCTCACCGACGCTCTGGCCACTTCAACCATCACCGTGTTATCCTTCAGGACAGACCGGCCAAACACCCCGACTGCCGCGTCTCACCCCACCGCGCGACGCATCGATCCTCACCGGTCCCCCGTGGCCTGCAAATCCGGAAGAACGCCGCATGGATCTGCCCAGCTGCCCCGCCTGCAATCAGTCGGTCCTCGACGACGACGCCATCCATTGCCCCTTTTGTGGCGTCTCCATGAGCGGCGACGGGACCAGCGTCTCCGTCCAGCAACACCCCAGTCCTACCACGACTCCCGCCCAAACCGACTCCGAACACGACGAAGTCGCGACTGACGGCAGCCCACAACCGAGCAGCTTCAACACCCAGGCCAAGGCCGCTCCGGCACCATCCAGCGACAACAGCGACCCGTTCGCCGTCACCCCGGTCGCCTCCAAACAAACCGTCCCCGCCGCTTCCAAACCCACCCGGAAACGGACCTGGCGGGTGCACTGTCCGATGTGTGACACGCCAGGATTCCTCCCACGACAAGCCGCCGGACACGAAGTCAAATGCGCTAACCCCGAATGCCTCGTCCCCATCTTCACAGCACCCGCCAGCTCGGACGAGACACCACAATCACCCGAACCAGACAACCCCGAAACGACCAACGCAGCCGGCGGACGTGGACCCGTCGTGGCACTGCTGCTGATCGCAGTCGCCGGGGCGGCCGCCACAGGCTGGTGGTTCCTGACCCGCCCACCCGACACCGCAATCACCAACCCTACCACCACTGCAGATCCCTCAGGCAACACCACGGCCCCTGCACAAACCGCCAAGGACCACTCTGACGGCACGGCCACGACCAAACAGACACACGCCAGCAATCCGGCTTCCGCAGCATTCACGACCGAAACCATCCGCCTCAAGGCGCCGCCACTCATGGTCGCGGCCGCCCAACAACGAGACCGAAACCGCAGCAAACCGTTTTGTCGAAGGTTGACGGCCGAATACTTCGCCCGCATCGGGCGGACCGACGCCGCCCATGCCGAACTGAAACAACTCGCCCAGATTGGATCCGATCTGCCACACCTGCACATCAACGCACTCGTGCAACTGTGGTGGCACGAACAATCGCCGGGCACCGCAAAACCGGGACCACAACTCGAACAGGCCGTCCAGAGCTCCACCCACCTCAGCCCCAGCAACCCCTTCGCAGTCGACGCCGCCATCACCCTTACGTGTGCACTGATCGCCTCCGACCAAGTGGCACTCGCCGAATCCACCATCAATCGACTCTGGAATCCAAGCCTCTCCTCGCAACTCCGACTCGATCAACTCCAATGCCGACAAGACGGCACATTCCACCTCGACAACCGACTCACCCACCTCCACTCGATGCAGAACGACGCGTCACCCGACTGCCTCGTCATCGCTCGACTCTGCAGCCACCAACACTCAACCGCCGCTCTCAAGTGGTCACTCCAGGCCGGCACTGAATCCGCCCGAGCAAATCGGATCGCAGCCTGGGCCGTCGCGACACGCCAGGTCAACTCGCCCAACTCAGCCAAGTCGCTGGAACTCACACTCGCCGATCAAAACCCTGCCGTCACCGCACTCGTCCACGCTCGCATGGCACTCGACGCCGCAGGACACGGCAATTCGGACGCCGCCAACCACTCGATTCAACAAGCCCAAATGGCTCTCAGGATCTGCCCCGAAACTCGAACCGTCACACTCGGAAACCTCAAACAAACATTCCAAAGCCCCATCGATGACGTCTCCGGCTGGTGGCTCAAAGCCCAAGCCCAGGCCGAACTGCTCGGAGCACTCTGCCTCACCGGACAACTCGACCCGGCACGATCTCTGCTCACCGATACGCTCGCCACCGCTCGCTCACTCGGACCAGCTCAGACCGATATCGCCAACAAACTCAAAGCCATCAAATCGGCCGGCACCAATCGACTCGTGCAACAGGTCAAAGCCATGCTCGAATTGACCGGCGACGATCTCGCCCGACAGGCTGCCGTACAATACACCTCCAAGTGCCGCGACTGGATGAAACTGGCTCAACAACGCTCCGCCTGCCTCGACCGACTCCATCGCTGGGCCATCCTCCACGGACTCGGCCCAACTGCCTGGAACGACATTCGCGAACACGGACTCACCAACGACACCACGCTCCGCGACCCATTCCTGGCCTCCACACTCCCCTCGTTCCTCTTCCTCAACTTCCAGGCCGCCGGCAACACCGACTCCACAACAGCCATGAACCAGGCACTCCCGCCCGGGCTGACCATCGATGCCACCGAAACCCTCCGCCAAACCGCACGCACCGCCCTCAAGCAAGGGAACCTCCAGGCCGTCAGCCAAGCCATAAACGCCGATGCCCGTTCGCGGACCGATCGAATCTCACGCTTCGACCGACGCCGCGTCCTCTTCGAACTCCTCGCCGTCGCAGCCGCATCCGACTCGCCAAAACACGCCCTCCAACTCATCGGTTTCATCCGCGACCCGCGACTGGCCATCTGGCGCGAAGAAGCCTATCGACTGGTCGCCGCACAACTGGCTTCCAACCACCACCACGCAATCGCCTGGGACTTCGCCATGCACGCCGACCGATTACCCACCGAAACCGTCGCACTGCTCGCCGGACTGCTCGAAGGACTCCCACCTGAAACACCTTCCACCGACAAACCCTGAAGCCGACTCAACGCCAGAACCAAACCACACACACACCACCGTGAAACTGGGCAAGATGGGAGACCCGAACCGACTGGAACGCACGTTCGCGTCGCAACGCCCACACCATCCCCGAATCCATCCTTCAAGATCTACACGCCAATCGACCGAAGTCGGCATAGGTGCTTATCTTCCGTTACCAACTCCCACTCGCCTGGCGACAAGCACTTTAGGTTGCACCTTGGCCGCATCGGCATAGAATCACCGTCGAGTTGGCCGCGAGAACTGGCCCGGACCTTGGGCCGCCCAATCCGATCATTTCCCGGCAACCTGCCGCGAACCCCTTTGGCCAACTCCAGATCCGCTCTCCGACTTCAAGGAATGCACAGTGCACCGCCCCACCCGCATCCTCGTCACGCTCGCACTGCTCACCACCCTCGCACTGCCAGCGCCCGCCCGAGCTCAGAGTACTCCGCCCGAGGTCAAGATCGTCCTCCAAAGCACCGACGCTGCGCTCAAGGACATCAAGCTGCTTTTGGACCTGACCTCCAAGGTCGAACAGAAGCAATGGATCAACGTCAAAGACGTCATTGAGACGTTTCTCTTCGGAATCGACACCAAGAAGCCCGTCTCCATCAACGTCATATTGGACAGCAAGGAAGAAGAATTCCACTTTGTACTGCCTGTGTCCAATCTCAAGAAGTTCATTGCGGACAATCTCGAGGGCTTCGATTACACCGTTCGCAAAATTAGTCCGACTCTGTATCGCCTCAGCGAGAACAAGAAGATCCTCGCCTATATGCGTTACCAAAACAGCTACGTCACGATCGACGGGAACCGTAATCATGTCAATGCTGTCTTCAACCCGACTGCCGCGACCGCCGCACTGCTCGCCAAACAACATACCCTTTCGGCCACAATCAAGAATTCGGCAGATGGACAGGACGCACGTCGAGACAAAATCGTTGAGATCAAGAACAACCTCCTTGCAGCCATCAAGCCTCGCAAAAACGAGACTCGCGAACAGATAGCTCTGCGAAGAGAACTTACCGAACTGCTATGGGGTGAAGCCGGGCGTTTCTTTGCCGAGTCAGAAGCCCTGTCGCTTGGATTCCGGATCGACCGCAAAACCAAGCAGGCTCACCTGGACATCGACCTCGTGGCCCTGTCCGACACCGACCTCGAAAAGGCGATCAACGACCTCGCCAATACGCCCAGCCACTTTACCAACGTGTCCCGAGCCGACGACTCCATCCTCTCGTTTCGTATCAACCATCCACTCGATGCATTCCGTCGCACCAGCCTGCAAGCAGTGCTCGCCGCCATCCAGCAGGCCAGCCAGGCCGAAATCGATCGAACTGCCTCGGCAACCGATGCTCAAAAAGCCAACAGCAAAACCGCCCTCAACTCCGTCGTCACCGTCATCCAGTCCACTCTCGCCAAAGGACTCCTCGACGCCTTCATCCAAGTCACGCCAACGGCCACAGGGGCCCATGTCATGGTCGCTGGAATCCGGACCCACAAGGGACAACAACTCCGAGCCGCACTCGTCGCACTTCCCAACTCGACCGCACCCACCAATGTGCAACTCGATTCCGAGACGATCGGTGATGTCACGCTTCACGTGGTGACCGTCCCCGCCAAGCTGCGTGCCGACTTCGCTTCGATCTTCGGCGACGCGACCACACTGCTCGTCGGAACCAGCGACAACGCCGCCTGGTGCGCCGCCGGACCCGGTGCCCTCGAAGCACTCAAGGCCGCCATCAATGAGCAGGCAGACCAACCGGCTCCCGACAAGTCCGACCCCACCTTCTTCGACCTCGCCATCAAACTCAGTCCCTGGATCCAGGCTCTCGACAAACGTATGGGAACCAAGGGAGAAGTCTCCGACCGCAAGCTGGCCATCAAGGCGTTCGCGGGCGGACAGGACACCCTCGAACTCAAACTGCAACGCGTCGACAACCGAGTAGTCGGACGTACCACGCTCGGAACCGGGGTCCTCAGATTCCTCGGCAAAAAGTTCGCGGAATTCTCAAAAGAGAATTTCTAGTAACGCAACTCGGTGACCCAGTCGGCCCGCCACGTCTACGCCATGTTGACGCCGCCGCAGATGTTGTAGGCCTGGCCTGTGATCATTCGGCCGGCGTCGCTCGCCAGGTAGACCGCCATCGGGGCAATGTCCTCCGGATCCAGACGACCGCCAATCGGAGTCAAACCCGATTCGTGCTCATCCAACACCCGGCCCAACCGATCGGCGTCGTAGGCGATCCGCTTGTCGTTCATCAATGTTCGTACCGGACCCGGACAGATGCAGTTGACCGTCACTCCCAACGACGCCGTCTCCGACGCGGCCGTACGCATCAGGCCCAACACGCCGTGCTTGCTCGCCGCATAAGCCGCACCGTGAAAACTGCCGATCCGACTATTGATCGACGCCACGGTGATCACTCGGCCCCAACCCGATTCAATCATCGACGGCAATGACAGCTTCGTCAGCCGGTATGGTGCAGTCAGATTCACCGCAAGAGTCAATGCCCAAAAGTCGTCGTCGAAATCGACCAGTGGCCGAGGATCCGAGCTGCTGCCGACTCCGGCATTGTTCACCAACACCTCGACACTACCCAAAGACGACTCGATCGCGGCCAGCAACGTCGCCGGCACATCAGGATCGGTCAGGTCCGCTGGAAACGACTCGGCCGTACCACCCGCCGAACGAATCTCACCGACAAGCGACTCCAATTCGTCCTCGGATCGAGCCGAAACCGCTACCTTCGCTCCCGCTAAACCGTAAGCCAGACAAATGGCCCGACCGATCCCACGACCCGCTCCGGTCACCAACGCCACACGACCCGACAATCCCTGCATACTCGTCCTTCTTCCCCTCGGCTCTGCCGACACTCGATACGCCGCTGATCCACGACGTTGGTTGAATGGTTCCGATGACCCGGTTAAAAACAAGACACCTACCACCAATCGCACATTGTAAACCTTCCTGATACTCGTTCTCAACCAACCCGAACATTCACGTCGACTCGCCCCCCCTCCCTTCGGCCTCGATCCCGCCATGCCGCTGACACTCACACTCCGAAACGACTCCAAGGTTCCGATCGAAGTCGACACCGTGCGACTCGCCGACGTCCGAGGCCAAACCCACAAACAGATACTCGCCATCACCGTGCTGCACGGCAATGTCCGAGAACCACTCGGCACGTTCTTCGGTGCCGACGGCTCGGCCAAGGACGACAACACACTGGTCTGGGTCGGAGATTGTCATCGCGTCAAACGGATCGCCGTTGGACTCGACGAGGGCACCGTCCGAGTCGAAGGGGATGCGGGCATGCATCTTGGTGCCGAAATGACCGGCGGAGACGTGATCGTCGATGGGAACGCGACGGATTGGGTTGGAGCCGAAATGCACGGCGGTCGGATCCATGTTCACGGAAACGTCGGACACCTGCCCGGAGCCGTCTACCGCGGAGGATATCTCGGCATGACAGGGGGCGAAATCCTCGTCGACGGGAACGCCGGTAACGAAATTGGACACTCGATGAGACGGGGACTGATCGCGGTCGGCGGACGGATCGGGGACCTCTCTGGAGTCAACCTGATCGCCGGGACCATCGTCGTCGGAGGTGAACCGGGGATTCGACACGGAGCCGGCATGAAACGCGGTACCATCGTGTTCCTCGACCCCAGCTCGCCACCCGATATGCTCCCCACGTTCCGGCACGCCGGACACTGCCAACCCACTTTTCTCAGACTCTACCTCAAACACCTCAAAGACCTCGGCTGGCCCGTCCCCGATGGCTCACTCGATGCCAACTATCAACGACACATCGGCGACTTCCTCGAACTAGGAAAAGGCGAACTGCTGATCCGACACGCATGAATTCACCGGACCCTGCCCAACCCGGACTGTCGTCTGCTTTCGACTCCCCCCTCGTCCATGCCGCCTTCGACACCATCAACCCGAGACAATGTCTCGGCACGCCTGAGTGCTGCGGCTCGGCTCGTTCCCGATCAGCCAGCCCTCATCGTCTGCGACCGGAATGGTCAGGCCACCGCACAACGGACGTTCCGAGAACTCGATCAACTGGTCGACCGCCTTGCCACCGGTCTGGCTCACATGGGGGTCGAACAAGGGCAACGCATCGTGCTGATGGTCCGACCCGGAGTCGAATTCCTGGCGATGACGTTTGCCCTGTTCCGAGCCGGGGCGGTCGTCGTCCTGATCGATCCCGGCATGGGACTCCGCAAGGTCATCACCTGCCTCGAACAGGCCGACCCACACGGGTTCGTTGCCCTCCCGGCAGTCCAATGGGCCCGCTGCCTCTACCGACGTCGGTTTCCCCAGGCGAAGCTCAACGTCCGAGTCGGAGGCCTGGCTCCGGCGTTGACCAGCTACTCGCGACTCGAACGGACCACACCCGACAACTCACTCACCCCGCAGATCGAATCCGACGACCCCGCCGCCATCATCTTCACCAGCGGCAGCACCGGACCGGCCAAGGGTGTGAAATACGAACACGGAATGTTCTGTGCCCAGGCCGACCTGCTCCAGGCACGTTTCGGGATCCGGGCCAAAGAACGCGACCTGCCCGGCTTTCCGCTGTTTGCCCTCTTCAATGTCACCATGGGTGTCACCACTGTCTTCCCCGACATCGACCCCACACGACCCGCTGCCGTCGATCCGAGTCGGATCGTTGCACCGATCCGAGCACAACAGGTCACACAGGCGTTCGGTTCGCCGGCACTCTGGGACCGGGTCGGCCGCCACTGCCGAAAACACAACATCACCCTGCCAAGCCTCACTCGTGTCCTCTCGGCCGGGGCACCCGTTCCTCCCGATGTGGTCGAGTCGATCCGCGACGCACTCACCGGCGACTCGGCCGACATCCACACACCCTATGGAGCCACCGAAGCACTCCCCGTCGCAGTCATCAGCGGACACGATATCCTGAAACACACCGCCGCCAGCTCGGCACAAGGCAAAGGCACCTGTGTCGGCACACTGTTCCCCGAAGTCGATGTCCGCATCATCGAAATTGACGACGAACCGATCCTCAACTTTCAAGACCTGACCATCCTGGATGACGGCCAGATCGGCGAAATCCTTGTCCGCGGCCCCTCTGTGACGACCAGCTACTTCCGACGCGATTCGGACACCCGAGCCGCCAAGGTTCGCGATCAGGATACCACCTGGCACCGCATGGGGGACGTCGGCTACCTCGACGACATCGGCCGTCTTTGGTTCTGCGGCCGGAAGGCACACCGTGTCCAAACCGAAACCGAGACACTCTTCAGCGTCCCGTGCGAAGCCATCTTCAACCAGCACACCGACGTTCGCCGAAGTGCACTGGTCGGACTCGGACAACCACCCCACCAGAAACCGGCCATCGTCATCGAACGCCATCGAAACGACGAATCGGGCACACAGCTCGCTAAGGAACTCCAGCAGACGGCCGCCGGCTCGACACTCACCGACTCGATCCCGCTCCTGCTCTTCCATGACAACTTCCCGGTCGATATTCGACATAATGTAAAAATCAACCGCGAACAACTCGCAGAATGGGCCGCCAACTGCGTCGCTCGCTGCCAATCTTCCGGAAACGACCCGATTGTTCATCACCTGGCATGAGCCGTCTGAAATGAGAAGCCTCGCGTGAGCAATCTGGTCACAGGTGGTGGAGGCTTTTTGGGTCGCCACCTTGTCGAGCAACTCGTGGCACAAGGGGAATCGGTCCGAGTCTTCTGCCGCAGCGAACCGGGCTGCCTGGGACTCGACAACGTCACCTGGTTCGCCGGCGACGTTCAGGACGCTCGAGCCGTCGCCGAGGCCTGCCACGACATCACGACCATCTATCACTGTGCCAGCCTGGCCGGCATCTGGGGCAAGTGGTCGCTCTACGAAAACACCAATGTCCACGGCACTCGCAACCTGCTCGAAGCCGCCACCCAATCTCAAGTCGCACGCTTCGTCTATACCTCAAGCCCCAGTGTCGTCTTCGACGGCCACGACATGATCGATGCCGACGAATCCCAACCACTGGCCCGGTCGTTTCTTTGCCACTACCCCC